>JBKPLG010000031.1:0-27338 GCA_046731515.1 Pseudomonadota bacterium
CCACGGACCCTGGCACCTGGCCTTATCTCGTTGAAATCCCTCATTTCCGGCTTCATGGCCGGAAAATCTCATCGCGAAAAGTCGGCATTCCTCTATCGACGCCCCGGTTGATTGCCATTCCCCGTGCTTACCCGGTGACTACTTTCATCGAAACCAGTTTTCTAGCGTTTCGGCTAAGTATTTGAAAGGAATGGTGGACGCACTAGGGCTCGAACCTAGGACCCGCTGATTAAGAGTCAGCTGCTCTACCAACTGAGCTATGCGTCCACTGCCGTAAGGCGGGTGCTCCGGCGGAACCTCACGCCTCTGGAGCGGCGGCGCCGGTAGCATGCGCTTAGTTGGCGCGCAACCGGCCGATTTCAAGGATCAAGGGATCGGCAACCGCGATCTTTGGTGACGTTCCAGCGCCATTAGCAGTCCAATGCACAACATCACGGTCATCACCGCCGATCCGCCAACGCTCACCAGCGGCAAGGGAACACCCACCACCGGGGCCAGGCCCATCACCATCATGAGATTGATCGAAACATAGAAGAAGATTGTGGCCGAGAGGCCGGCGGCCGCGAGTTGAGCGAAACGGGTACGGGCGTTTGAGCTGACCCGCATTCCCCAGCGGATCACCGCGGCGAAAGCCAGAATCAGGATGACTCCGCCGACCAGTCCCCATTCCTCGGCCATACTTGCGAAAACGAAATCCGTATGGCCTTCGGGGAGATAGTCGAGGTGGCTTTGGCTGCCGTGGAGGAAACCCTTGCCCCAGATCCCGCCGGAGCCGATCGCGATCTTGGACTGGGCGATGTGGTAACCAGCGCCGAGGGGGTCGCTTTCGGGGTCGAGGAATACGTCGATCCGCTTGCGCTGGTAACCATGCATCATGCCGTACGCGATCGGTGCAGCTACGGCGATCGCGGCAGCCGGTGCGATAAAGATCCATATCGGGACGCCCGACAGAAACATGACGGTGAGCCCACACAGCACGACCATGATGCACGTGCCGAGGTCGGGCTGAACGAGGATGAGGAAAGCGGGCACCCCGAGCAGCAACAGCGCGGGCCAGATCGCACGCCATTTGCGGATTTCGCCGACTGGAACGAGCTCGTAGAAACGAGCGAGTGTGAGCACGATTGCCGGTTTCATAAACTCTGAAGGCTGAAGGCGGATCGGTCCGAGGTCGAGCCAGCGCTGCGCGCCCTTGCCGACGAAGCCGAGCATCTCCACTCCGATCAGCATGATCAGCGTCACCCCATAGATCGGGAAGGCAAGCGACTTGATCGTTGCCTCGCTCATCCACGACATGCCGATGGCCACGCAGAGGAAGAGGAGAAAGACGATGCCCTGCTTGAGTGCCCACGGCTGCGCCGAACCTCCAGCGGCGGAATAAAGCACCACGAGTCCGAACAGCGCGATCGCCGCGACCATGAAGATCAAGCGCCAAGGCAGCCGCGCGAGCGGCCGCGGAATGATTGCCGAAGTGATCACGCGCCAGTGGCCTTGGAGGCCGCCTCGAAGGCCGCGAGCTGGCGAGCGTTGCGCTCGGTCAGCGTGCCGCCCCATTGTTCTTCGAGCGGAGCCAGCACTTCCAGCGCTTTCCGCTTGTCGAAGAGATAAGTCATGCAATCGCGTACGATCGGCGCCGCGGCCGAGGCTCCGAAACCGCCGTGTTCAATGATGCAGCCGATTGCGTAGCGCGGCTTGTCCGCCGGCGCGAAGGCGATGAACAGGGCGTGGTCGCGCAATGCCCAGTTCGACTGGTGACCGCGCTCGCCGAGCCGGAAGACCTGGGCGGTTCCCGTCTTGCCCGCCATCAGGATTCCGTCGAGCGGAAGCTTCGAGCCGACCGCCGTCCCGTGCTCGTTCACGACCGCGGACATGGCATCGCGGACGAACGCGAGATGCTCCGGATCGACGTCCAGGTTGGGGGCTGGCTTGCGCTTTCCGACCATCAGCAGGCGTGGCTGGATTAGCTTCCCGCCGCCGAGCCGCGCAGGCATCACCGCCAATTGCATCGGATTGATGAGGACATAGCCTTGGCCGATCGATGTATTGGCCGAATCGTAGCCCTGCCACTTCCGATGATATTTTTTCTCGAGCCAGTCGGGGCTCGGCATGGTCCCGTAACGCTGCGTCGGGATCGGAAGATCGAATTGCTGACCGTATCCGAGGTAGTTGACCATTTCCGTCGTCTGACCGGGATCGGTAACAAGTCCGGTGGCCCAAAAATAAGTGTTGCAGCTCCGTTCGACGGCAGAGCGCATGTCCATAGATCCGTGGACCGCGTCGCAGCGGAAGTAACGGTTTCCGATCTGGTAGCCGCCGTTGCACAGGACACGGCGCTTGGGGTCGACCCCCTGCTTCAGGAACGCCAGGGCCATTGCCGGCTTGATCGTCGAGCCAGACGGGTAAAGTCCTTGCGCGACCTTGTTCAGAAGCGGGATGTGATCGTTCTGCGACAACATCTTCCACTCGGTCCGCCCGATGCCCTCGCTGAAGCTGTTCGGATCGAACGCGGGCATCGACACGAACGCAAGCATGTCGCCGGTCGTGACGTCCATGGCGACGAGGGCGCCCGATTGGTCGCCCATCCGGCGCGCCGCATATTGTTGCAGCCCCTGGTCAATCGTTAGCTGAACGGTCTGACCGCTGCGGTCGGGCTTGGGGTCGAGCTCCTTGACCAGCTTGCCTCGGGCGGTGACCTCAATGCGCTGGCCGCCCGGGGTGCCGCGAAGATATGGCTCGAGAGTCTTCTCGAGGCCCTGCTTTCCGATCTTGAAGCCGGGGATAATCAATAGCGGGTTCTTGTCCTCCGCCTCATATTCCTTGGCATTGGCGGTCCCGACATAACCCAGCAGGTGAGCCACGGCCGGGCCGTCCGGATAATAACGGGAGTAGCCGCGAGTCGCTTGGACGCCTGGCAGCTCAGGAAGCCGGACCGTCACCGCAGCATATTGCTCATAGGTGACATTCTCGGCGACCTGCACAGGCCGGAAGCCACGCGACTCCGACAGCTCGCCCCTGATACGTTGGACATCGTCCTCCGTCAGCGCGAGCAGTTTGGCGATCTCGGGAACCACGTCCCGCTCTTTCTCGAGTTGTTGCGGGATGATGTCGACGCGGAAGCTCGCCCGGTTGATAGCGATCGGTTTGCCATTGCGGTCGATGATCCAGCCGCGGCGCGGCGGCACCGGGATCAACTGCACCCGGTTACTCTCACTAAGCAGTTGATACTTCTCGTTTTGAGCGATCGACAGATAACCCATTCGACCGATCAGCAATCCGCCCACGGCGGCCTGGGCGCCTCCTAAAAGCATCATTCGCCGCGAGAAGGTAAACGACTGATGCGCTGTCGTGATGCGCATGTGCTTCATCGCCCGAGTCTCCAGCGATCGATCCGGGTGACAAGCCAGGCGGCGAGAGGAAAGCTGCAAATCGAAATCAGAATGGATGGAACCATGGCGGTAAAGGGGACATTCGACCCGACAAGCCCGGCTACCCGCCATTGCAGCCATTCGTTAAGCGACAGGAACACCCCCGCGAGCCCCCATTCGATCCAATAGTCGCGCCACATTGTCCGGCGGTCGACCAAGTCGAGCGCCAGCATCGTTGCACTCCACAATGCAATTGAAAAGCCTATGGGATTTCCGGTGAACAAGTCGTTGACGAAACCCAAAGGGGCCGCCCACCAGGCTGGCCACGGATCGGATCGGAGCAAGCGCCAGCCGAGCAGCATCAGATAACCGAAATCAGGGTACCAGCCGCTGGTCGATACGACCGGAAAAGCGGAGAGTAACGAAGCAGCCACGACGGTCGCCGCTGGAATGAAGGAAGCGAATTGGACCGGACCTTGTCCGATCCGCCGGCGGTCAAGCGCGGCGCGCGGCATTACTGCGCTTCCGAGGCCGGAGCCGATTCAGCCGCGACCGCGGCAGGCTCAAATGGCGGGTCGACCATCGCAAAGCTAGTGTTGGCCGGGTCTGCCAACGGAATTGCGACAGCGCCATCGTCGTCGAGCTTCACGACTCGCGCGAT
Organism: Pseudomonadota bacterium; assembly: GCA_046731515.1. Taxonomy (GTDB): domain Bacteria; phylum Pseudomonadota; class Alphaproteobacteria; order Sphingomonadales; family Sphingomonadaceae; genus Sphingomicrobium. The sequence continues at coordinate 4,027 of JBKPLG010000031.1, forward strand.
CGGCACCAGCGGCGGATACAGGCCGCCCGTTCCGGAGGTAATGATGATGTCGCCACGCTTGAACGGATTGCGGCCTACTTCCAATGGCCGCACGTCGATAGTTCCATCGCCCCGGCCTTGGGAAATTACAGGGATGCCGCCACGCAAGAGACGTGCAGGAACGATGTTCGCACGGTCCGAAACAAGAAGCACGCGCGAGGCCAGCGCTCCGGCGTCGATGATCCGGCCGACAAGCCCGTCGGGCGAGCGCACCGGCATTCCCACCTGTACCCCATCGCTCGAGCCGACGGAGAGAATGGCAAAGCGGCGGGGGCTATTGAATGAGGAGCCGACAATCCGGCCCACCGCGATCGTCTTGGGACTACGCTCCCGGAGCTGCAGCGCGCCCTTCAGCTGACGGTTCTCTTGAATGATCGCTTTGGCTTCGATCATCCGCCGAAGCATGGCCTTGTTTTGGCGCTTGAGCTCCGAATTCTGACGGGCCGCGTCCCAATAATTTCCAGCACCGCTGACCACCCCAGAGGCAGTGGCGGTAATTTCGTGAAGCGCTCCGGCAACTGGGCCGGTGACGTCCAGCGCCGCTCCGCGCACGCTCTCAAACGTCTTGGGGGCTGCCAAGGACAGACCGAGCAAGATCAGTCCGACTACGATTCCTGCAATCACGGCGAGGAAGCTGAAAAACAGCCCGTACTGAGCTCGACGCGACCAGCCGGGACGCGCGGTCGCCACCGTTTATGACCCCGCTAGGCCGTCTGGAGTACGCCGCGGAACTGCTCTTCCTCCAACGCCCGGCCCGTGCCGAGGGCGACGCAGGTCAGCGGGTCGTCGGCCACTGTGACGGGAAGGCCCGTTTCATCGCGCAGCACCTCGTCAAGGCCCTGGAGAAGCGCACCCCCACCCGTGAGCACGATACCCTGATCACAGATGTCCGCGGCAAGCTCCGGCGCAGTGTTTTCGAGGGCGATCCGAACACCTTCCACGATCGTCCCGACCGGCTCAGATAATGCCTCGGCGATCTGCCCTTGGTTGATAGAGATCTCCTTCGGCACACCATTAACGAGGTCCCGGCCTTTGATGTGGACTGTCTTACCAATGCCGTCGACGGGAGGCTTGGCGATGCCGACCTCTTTTTTGATCCGCTCGGCGGTCGCTTCGCCAATCAGAAGGTTGTGATTGCGACGAACATAAGAGCTGATCGCTTCGTCCATCTTGTCGCCGCCGACGCGCACCGAGGTCGTGTACGCGAGCCCGCGAAGCGATAGCACGGCGACTTCGGTTGTGCCCCCGCCAATGTCGACGACCATCGATCCGATCGGTGCCGTGACGGGCATATCCGCTCCGATTGCCGCAGCCATCGGTTCCTCGATCAGATAGACGGCGCTCGCCCCGGCGTTCGATGCGGCGTCCCGAATTGCACGACGCTCGACCGAAGTCGATCCGGAAGGAACACAAATCACGATCTCCGGGAACCGCCAAGCACGCATTTTACCGCCGTGCACCTTGTGAATGAAGTGCTTGATCATCTGCTCGGCGACATCGATGTCGGCGATGACACCGTCGCGCAGCGGACGAATGGCTTCGATTTGATCGGGCGTCTTGCCCATCATCAGCTTGGCGTCCTCGCCGACGGCCTTCACCTTTTTGACGCCGTTGATCGTTTCGATCGCTACCACCGATGGCTCATTCAGTACGATGCCTCGGCCGCGGACATAGACGAGCGTGTTGGCAGTACCGAGATCGATCGCCATGTCGTGCGACATCCATTTGAACCAGCGGTTCCAGAACATGTGATCCCCGTCTCTCGCCTATCCCTAATAAAGCGACGGACGCGCAATCCGCAGCTTAATTTTTGATTGATCCCAATCCATTGAATGCGGTCTGAATTTCTGGGAAAAATCAGTGCTTCGCCGGCCGCCTCGGATTGGGATAAGACCCTTGCCATGTCAATAAGAAGGCTGCCTCCCGAACTCGTCAACCGAATCGCAGCGGGCGAGGTAGTCGAACGGCCGGCAAGCGCCTTGAAGGAGCTTGTCGAAAACGCCCTGGATGCGGGCTCGACTCACGTCTCGGTAAGGTTGTCAGCAGGCGGGCTCGAAGGGATTGAGGTTATCGACGATGGTTCCGGGATGGCACCGGATGAGATGCGCCTGGCGCTCGAGCGGCACGCGACATCGAAGCTTCCCGACGATTCGATTGATCGCGTGACCAGCTTCGGTTTTCGCGGCGAAGCTTTGCCGTCGATCGCGAGCGTATCGCAAATCACGATGGAAAGCCGAGTTCGCGCAGCGGACGGCTGGCGAATCGCGGTCAATCACGGAGAGCCACTAGAGGAGGGGCCCGCAGCACTTCCACCTGGGACTCGAATCCGTGTCGAGGGGCTCTTCGACAAGGTCCCCGCCCGTCGCAAGTTCCTGCGTTCGGCGCGTTCCGAATATGCGGCTTGCCTCGATGCGGTGAAGCGGCTCGCGATGGCCCGGAGCGACGTCGCTTTCACGCTGGAGCATAATGGAAGGCGCGTGCTCACCCTGCTTCCGGCGGAGGCTCCGACTCGTGTCGCCGAATTACTCACGCACGAGCTCGACCGCCATGGCATTGGCATCGACTTTGATCGAAACGGCCTGCGTCTCACTGGGGTGATCAGCCTGCCCACTTTCAATCGCGCCATGGCCGATCAGCAATATCTTTTCGTCAATTCGCGGCCGGTGAAGGATCGGCTGTTGGTCGGGGCCTTGCGTGCTGCGTACCGCGACCTCATCGCGCGCGACCGTCACCCGATCGCGGCGCTCTTCCTCGACGTTCCGCTCGAGGAGGTCGACGTGAACGTGCATCCGGCAAAGACGGAAGTGCGCTTTAGCGATCCAGCGGCCGTGCGCGGATTGATCGTCGGCGGTTTGAGACGCTCGCTGGACGAGGAAAGCCAGCGCAGTGCAGCCCGTGAGCACGCTGCCGCGCCGGTCATGTGGACGACGAGCGCGTTCTACGACGAGGCTCTGAACCGTCATCCCCGCGAAAGCGGGGATTTAAGCCACGCATGGACGCCAGTCTTCGCTGGGGTGAGGGCTGCGGCGGAAGACCAGAAGCTTTTCGACCATGCACCTTCGGCCCGAGCCGAACCCGCGATTGAGCCCGTTTCGAGCTATCCCCTCGGAGTCGCTCGTGGCCAGGTTGCGGCGACCTACATTGTGGCGGAGGCTGAAGATGGGCTGGTGATCGTTGACCAGCATGCTGCGCATGAGCGACTGGTGCTCGAACGCATGCGCGCTGCACGCGAAGGTGGGGCCGTCCCTCGCCAGACGCTCCTCATTCCCGAGGTTGTAGAGCTCGAAGAACCGGAGTGCGACCGGCTCGAAGCGGCGGCGTCGGAACTCGGCGTCCTCGGCCTCGAGCTCGAACGCTTCGGGTCGACGGCGATGCTCGTCAGGGCCATGCCCGCAGTGCTCGGTAAGGCCAATGCCGCCGAGCTGTTGGCTGACCTTGCGGCCGAAATCGCTGAGCTCGGTGGACCCCTCAGCCTCCGCGATCGGCTCGATCATGTGGCGGCAACCATCGCTTGCCACGGGTCAGTGAGGGCAGGGCGGGTGCTCTCGGTCGCCGAGATGAACGCACTTCTGCGCGAAATGGAGGTCACTCCGCGCTCCGGCCAGTGCAATCACGGCCGCCCCACCTGGGTGAAGCTCGGCCATGGAGAGATCGAAAAACTGTTTGGACGAAAGTAGACAACGCCGATGCCCTACCTGGTCGTTTTCCTGGGCGCTGGGATCGGCGGCGCGCTCCGCCATGGCGTGAACGTAGGAGCCGCGCGCCTGCTGGGCTACGAATTCCCCTTCGGAACGCTGATCGTGAACATTGTCGGCTCGTTCCTGATCGGTTTGTTCGCCGGTTATTTTGCGTTCCGTCCCGGCATCGGCCAGCACATGCGGCTATTCCTCACCACCGGAATCCTTGGCGGCTTCACGACCTTTTCGGCCTTTTCGCTTGATGCCGCATTGTTGGTCGAGCGTCATTCCTATGGTCTCGCAGCCGGCTATGTCGTGGGATCGGTTGCCGCGAGTGTCTCGGCATTGTTCTTCGGCCTTGCGCTGTTTAGGAGCGCCGGGCACCTGCCATGAACATCGACCTTATTCCCATCGGCGATGACCCGCCGAACAGCGTCAATGTCGTGATCGAAGTGCCGGTTGGTGGGGAGCCCGTGAAATATGAGTTCGACAAGAGGTCGGGCGCCTTGTTCGTCGACCGAATTCTCCACACGCCGATGCGTTACCCGGCCAATTACGGATTCATTCCCCATACGCTCTCACCCGATGGGGATCCGCTTGATGCTTTGGTCATCGCCCGCTCGTCCTTCGTCCCGGGCTGTGTCGTTCGAGCCAGGCCCATCGGAATATTATGGTTGGAGGACGAACACGGGATTGATGAGAAGATCATTAGCGTGCCGGTGGATTCGACCTTTCCTTACTACTCTGACGTGGGAGAACGGCAGGATCTCCCGTCCATCATCTTCCAGCAGATCGAACATTTCTTCACCCACTATAAGGACCTCGAACCCGAAAAATGGGTCCGCGTGGGTCGCTGGGGTGGCGCCGAGGAAGCGCGGCAAGTGGTGGTGGAGGCGATTGAACGTGCCGAAACGACCGTCGAGGCCGACGGCTGAAGCGCTTCTGAGGCGACTTTTCGGGGCATTTTTGCTACAGACGGAGGCAAGGAGGGCCGCCTCATGGCAAGTCGGGACCGTATCTATTTCGCCCGCCGCGCGGCCGAAGAGCAAGAGCTTGCGAGCGCCGCGACCGATCCCCAAGCCGCTGAGACCCACCGCCGCCTTCAGCGCGCCTATCTCGAGCGCGCCAGCGTGGGCGATCGAACGATGGATGAATCCGATCCCGTCGCGCAGTTTTAGTCTTCGGCCTCGCGCAGACGTTTGAACGTTTGACTGAGGAGCGTGTCCCGCGATTGCGTGCGCGCGGATTCTAGGCGCTTGTACCCGCTGGAGTTTTCCTGCTTCAGCTCATCCGCGAAACGCCCTTGGCGGACTTCCTTCAGAACCTGCACCATACGCTGCCGAACATCGGCATCGACAATCCTGGTGCCGCCAAGCAACGCGCCGAGCTCGGCGGTATTCGAAATCGCTTCGCGCATTCCCGCAATGCCTCGCGCTTCGATCAGCTCAGCGATCAGCTTCAGCTCGCCGACGCATTCGAGATATGCGACCTCAGGCGAAACACCACCTTCGACTAATGTGTCGAAACCGGCGATCAACAACTCCGGGACACCGCCCCAAACCACCGCCTGCTCGTTGAACAGGTCGGCCTCGGCCTCCTCGGCGAAGCTCGAAGCGATGAGGCCCGCGCGCGCGCAGCCGATCGCCCGGCCGTAAGCGAGGGTGATTTCACGCGCACGGCCGGTCGAGTCCTGCTGGATGGCCCAAAGCGCGATCATGCCCTTCCCCTGCTGATAAAGGGACCGCAGCGCTGTTCCGGGGCCCTTCGGCGCCACGAGGAAGACGTCGAGATCGGCGCGGGGCTTGACGAAGCCGAAGCGCACGGACAGGCCGTGGCTGAAGCCGAGTGCCGCGCCTTCATGCAGATACGGTTCGATTTCGCGGTAGAGCGCAGCGTGAATTTCATCCGGCGCGAGCATCATCACGACATCCGCTGAGCGGACGGCTTGCTCAATCAAAGCGGTAGTCAGTCCGGCGGCTTCTGCCTCTGCCGCGCTTCCCGACTCGCCGCGCAGCGCGACTACGACATCGATCCCGCTGTCATTCAAATTGAGGGCTTGCGCGCGTCCTTGGTTGCCATAACCGATGATTGCGACCCGGCTTTCGGCAAGCGGCGTGGGATCAATGTCGGCATTACGCAGCAGGTGCATGGCCCGCCGCCTAGGCGCAGACGCCGAAGAGTTCCAGCGCGGCTCGCATGGTCGTTGCGTCGAGAATTTCGCGGAACCGTGGCCATTCGGCCGGAGGCTGGTAGGCGAACCAGGTGTACTGGCGTTTCGCGTACTGGCGAGTTGCTTGCCGGCCCTTCGCGATTGCTTCATCTAGCCTTTGCCCTCCGGCGAGGAAATCCGCGATTTCGCGGACACCGATGGCCCGCATGATTGGAAGGCTCGCGCTGAGTCTTCGAGCCAGTAGCGCTTTCACTTCCTCGATCGCGCCTTGCTCGACCATGCGCGTGAAGCGCTCGTCGCAACGTTCGTAGAGCCAGTCGCGCGGAGGCAATAGGATCAGTGGCCGAAGGCTGACCCTGTCGGCAATTCCACCCTCACGATGCTTCTGCCATTCCGCCAGGGTGCGGCCGGAAGATGTCACTACTTCGAGAGCGCGCGCGATGCGCGCCGAATCACCGGGATTCAGGCGAGCTGCGGCTTCTGGATCAAGTTTGAGCAGCTTCGCTCGGTTTTGATCCACCGGTGCCGCACGCACTTCCCGCCGAACCTCAGGATCAATGGGAGGGATCGGTGCGATGCCGGACAGCAGAGTGCGAATATAAAGTCCGGTCCCGCCGACGAGGATGGGCAAACGCTCCTGCGCATGAACGTCGCTGATTTCGCGCTGCGCCAGCTTCGCCCAATCGGCGGCCGAGCAGGCGTTCGCGCCATCGGCAATGCCATAGAGCCGGTGTTCCGCTCGCATGAGGTCGGATTTAGTCGGCGCCGCGCTGAGAATAGGCAGCTCGCGATAAATTTGCGCGCTGTCTGCGTTGACAATCACTCCATCGGTGCGTTCCGCCAGCTCAAGCGCAAGTGCCGACTTGCCGCTCGCCGTCGCTCCGGCAATTAATGCGAGCATGGCCATCGTGACCCTGATAGCAGTCGGCAAGCTCGATGACAGGTTAGTCGATCGAGCGCTCGGATTGCTGCGCGAATTCGATTCGAAGGCGGCATTCGTCCACTGGATCGATGAAGGCGATGCTGCCGATTTGCGCTTCATTGGCGATCGAAAAAGCGCGCGCTGGGCCTTGTCCAAGCTGGATGGTGTCGATGTCGTGATTCAGTCCGATGAACAGCGTTGGAAAAGGCTGCTCGTCGCCGACATGGACTCGACCGTGATCGGGCAGGAGTGCCTTGACGAGCTGGCCGATTATGCGGGCCTCAAGGATAAAGTCGCTCGAATCACCGACCAGGCGATGCGCGGCGAGCTCGACTTCAGCGGCGCGCTAAGGGAGCGGGTACGGCTGCTGGCGGGGCTGGACGAGCGGGCACTGAGCCGCTGCCTCGATGAGCGCGTCGAAATTACCGCCGGTGCAGAGACACTGGTGCAGACGATGCGCGCGGGCGGCGCGAGTTGCCTGCTTGTTTCCGGCGGCTTCCTCTCGTTCGCCGATCCGATCGCTAAGGCAGTCGGATTCGATCGCGTGAAGGCTAACCGGCTGGTGTTCGTTGGGGGCAAGCTCAGCGGCGAGGTCGGCGATCCGATCGTCGATGCCATGTCAAAGCGGGAGGCGCTGATCGAGGCGCGCGAGCAGCTCGGGCTCAGACGAGGGGAAGTGCTGGCAGTCGGTGACGGAGCGAACGACAAGTTGATGATCGAAGAAGCAGGCCTTGGAATTGCGTACAAGGCCAAGCCGGCTCTGGCCGAAATTGCAGACGCCGAGCTCAAACATCATGGCCTCGACGCTCTGCTCTGGGTGCAAGGCGTTCGCCGCCGCGACTGGTTTCAGGGGTGATTACTTCGCGGGAACGGCAAAGCAGGACTGGCCGACTGCCCTGCACGCGGCCGCGGCCGCTGATCGGCTTTCGAACGGTCCCACTTGGAGCCGCGTAACCGCGCCGGCTGGAACGTAAAAGGCCTGTCGGCCAGCGAGTGCCCTGTTGCCGGAGATCCTTCGATAGAGCGCTTCAGCCGATCCGCGCTGAGAGAAGGCGCCGAGCTGAATTCGCCATGCGCCGCTTGCGACGGGCCGCGCCGTAAATGGAGCTGCAGCTTTGGGAGGTGGCGAACGCTTAGCGGCGGAAGCCGTCTGCGTCGGTTTAGAGCGATCGGACTTTGATTTGGGCGGCGGAGCCGCTTTCGCCTTCATGCGCGCCATGGCCACGCCTTTTTTGCGGTCCTCGAGAGAAAGAATCTGGTCGAGCTGCTTTAGAGTTTCCTTGGCGGGAGCGAGGCCTTGGGCGGCGGCACGGCTTACATAGGCATAGCCGAGCACCGGATCCTGAGTGACTCCGTCGCCGTTCACCAGCGCCGTGCCGTAAACCAATAGAGCACGCGGCTCGCCTTTCTCGGCGGCGCCCTTCAACCACCGCAAGCCCTCGGCCTGGTCACCATTCTGAAACAGCAGAAGTCCAAGCGTGGTCTGAGCGTCGACGTGGCCTTTCTCGGCGGAGCGCTCGAACCACGTCTTGGCCACGGCCAGATTCGTCGGAACTCCGCGGCCGAGACGATAAGCCTGGCCGAGGTTGAACGCTGCATCCGGATCGCCTTTTTCGGCGAGTGGTCGCCAGATGGCCACGGCAGCCGAATAGTCTGAGCGCTGCCACGCCTCGATTCCCGCTTTGACGGACTGCGCCTGAAGGGTTGTTGGAATCGCTAAGAGCAGCGCCGCTGCCACGAAGTGTTTGACGGTCATACTTTATCCACCCCCTAAGCTTACTCGACCGCCTCGCGACCGCAACAGGGTCGTGGCAATGTTAACCAGATTTTAGAGGCTCCAGTGTCACTTCGCTCGCTGAACTGACGTCATTCGGTGAGGGGAAAAGCATGCGCGTCCTTGCATTGGCATCGCAGAAAGGCGGGTCGGGCAAGACGACCCTGTCCGGCCATCTTGCGGTGCAGGCGCAAATGTCGGGGGCAGGTCCGGTCTGTCTGATCGACATCGACCCGCAGGGGAGTCTCGCCGATTGGTGGAACGAGCGCGAAGCCGACATGCCGGCCTTCGCACAGACCACGGTTGCCCGACTCGCCTCCGATCTCGAAGTGCTTCGGCAGCAAGGTTTCCGCCTGGCGGTGATCGACACCCCTCCGGCGATCACTATGGCGATTCAAAGTGTGATCGCCGTCGCCGAGCTAATCGTCATTCCGACTCGCCCGAGTCCCCATGATCTTCGTGCCGTCGGCGCCACCGTCGATCTGTGCGACAGGGCTGGCAAACCGCTCATCTTCGTCGTGAATGCGGCGACTCCGAAGGCCAAAATCACCTATGAAGCCGCTGTTGCTCTGTCGCAGCACGGGACGGTTGCTCCAGTCACACTTCACCACCGCACGGATTTCGCGGCCTCAATGATCGACGGCCGGACGGTGATGGAGGTCGATCCCCAGGGTCGCTCCGCCAAGGAGGTGGAGGAGCTGTGGGAGTACATTTCCGACCGCCTCGAGAAGAATTTCCGCCGGACCGTTTTCGCCGCGCCTGGACAGGCGCCTGGCATCGGCTCGGCCAGTCCGCGTCCCGTCGGTGGCTTCGGTCGCCGCGTAGTCGGCCAGTAAGGAGGCCTAGTCGGTGGCCACTGAAGCCAAGCCATTCGCTTCTCTCTCTTCCGGTCTTCTTGCTCGCAAGGGTGCCGCCCGTCCGGCCATGCGGCCACAGGGCTTCGGGCAGGGAGCGCCGGGTCTCGAGGACCTTGGCTGGAACGACATGGGGTTTGAGCCACCGAAGCCGGCCGTGGCTCCGGTCCGCGATGCGGATCATGACGCTTTCGGTGAGGAAATCTCCGATGAATCTCGCGTGCACCCGACGGGTCTGACTCCGGTTCAGTCGCCGGTGCATGACCAGCAGGCGGAGCTCGCCGACCGTCTGGGTGTCGACGAAGAAGATGAAGAATTCGACGAAACCGCCGAACCATTTGAGGGCGATCCTGCGCCAGTCGTGACGCTCGCTCCGGCGGAAGAGGCGGCTCCGCGCCGTTCTTGGAAACCGCGTGCATTGCCTGGGAGCAAGGGCAAGGCCGCGTTTACTCTGCGGCTCGATCCAGAGCGGCATCTCAAGTTGCGTCTCGCTTGCGCGGTCAACGGCCGCTCGGCGCAGCAGCTTGTGACCGACGCCGTGGATCGGCTGCTCGACGGCATGCCTGAATTGGGTGCCATGGCCGATAAGGCCAAACGCAGGGGGTAGATCAATGTCCACGCCATTCCGCTTAGGCTCCGCCATTTCATTTGTGGCCCTGGCCACGGCGATCGCGGGGTGCGCGGCTCCGCAAAAAACAGCGGGTTTCGGCGGAAGGGCGCCAGGAGACGTGGGTTTAGCGACGCGCGCTCTCGCCGCGCTTGCGGCTAATGACGTTCCGACCGCGATCGACCTCGCCGAGCGAGCGGTCGAAAAGACGCCGAACGACGCCGGCTTCCGGGCGCTGCTCGGCAACGCCTATTTCGCTGGGGGCCGATTCCAGTCGGCGGAATCCGCGTACAAGGATTCGCTCTCGATCTATTCGGGCCAGCCTGGGGTCGTTCTGAAGCTAGCCTTGGTGGAAATTGCCCTGGGCAAGAACATCGAAGCGGTGGCTGTGCTTGAAGATGCCCAGTCCATGCTCAACCCGGCCGATTACGGTCTTGCTCTTGCGTTAGCCGGACGCCCCGGCGAAGCCGTTCCCCTGCTCGAGGCTGCCGCCCGCGCGGCGGACGCCGACGGTCGCGTACGCCAGAATCTGGCTCTAGCATATGCTCTTTCCGGCGACTGGATGCAGGCGCGAACCGTTGCCTCGCAGGACGTTCCCGCAAATCAGTTAGACGAGCGAATCCAGCAATGGATGCAGCTCGCCAAGCCAGCCAAATCGTCGGATCAGATTGCAGCACTCGTCGGCGTGACTCCGGCTCCGATCGACGAGGGGCAGCCTACGCGGCTCGCGCTGGCCAAGCCCGACTCGCAGGTCGCGCAAGGCACTACTGCAGTGCCGCCGGCTGTAGAGGCGGCAATTCCTGAGAGCGCCACGGAGCAGGCTCTGTCTGTAGCCCCGGCACCTCCGCCTCCGAATCCCGATCGGATACCGGCTACAGCGGAGGCTTCGCCCGCACCAATTACGATGGCGATGATGGCTGCGGCCGCACCAGAAGCTCCGTCCGCCTTTCTGGCCGTTGGAGGAAAAAAGGCGGTCCCCGCCGCCAAGCCAGCGAAGGCGCGTCGAGCTCCTACTGCTCCGGCAGTGCGGGCGACTGCGCGCCGCGGCAATTCTAACGCCGTCGTCCAACTTGGTGCCTACGGTTCGCCACAGCGGGTGAACGAAGCCTGGAATCAGCTCGTTGAAAAGTATCCGGCTCTTCGCGCCTATCTTCCGCTCCGTGCCAAGTTCGTCTCGCCGAAGGGTGTTTTTTGGCGCCTGTCGATTCAGGGGTTCGATAGCCAGCGCGAGGCCATCGCACGCTGCAACAAATTGCGGAGCCGCGGCGGCAGCTGCTTCGTCCGCAACTTCGCGGGCGATACTCCCGTTCAGTACGCCGCGCGCTAAGCGAGCAGCAATTCTAGGCAGGCCATTCGCACGGCCACCCCCATTTCAACCTGGAGCGCGATCAGCGAGCGCTCCGGATTGTCGGCGAGGTTGCTTTCGATCTCCACTCCGCGGTTGACGGGACCTGGGTGCATCACGACTGCTCCGGCGGCGGCCGTTGCGAACCGTTCCGCGGTGAGTCCGTAGCGAGCGAGGAATTCTCCGGGGGCATCGCCGAGGTCCTCCGCAAGACGTTCGCGCTGCACGCGCAGCATCATCACCACGTCGGCACCTTCGATCGCCTCGTCGACCGAAAGCTGCGGAATCCCGTCGGGCATGAGTTTCACCGGCCCGGCGAGACGAACATCTGCCCCAAGGCGGCCTAGCAGCTTGGCGTTGGAGCGGGCGACACGGCTGTGACGAATGTCCCCGCAAATTGCGATCTTGAGACCCTCCAGGCGGCCGAACCGCTGGCGGATCGTCGCAGCGTCGAGCAGGGCCTGAGTGGGATGCTCATTGGTTCCATCGCCGGCGTTAATCACGGGCGCGTCCATGATCAGCGCGACCGCAGCCGGTGCGTCGTTTTCGGGGTGGCGGATGACGAGGGCATCGGGGCGCATCGCGTTCAAGGTGCGCGCGGTGTCCTCCAGCGTCTCGCCCTTTTTCACCGATGAATGGTCGACCGGCAGCGTCACAACCGATGCGCCAAGCCGGTACGCTGCGGTTGAGAAGGACATCAGGGTCCGTGTCGAGTTCTCGTAGAAGAGGTTGAAGACGATCTTCCCGGCCAATTGACTGCTCGAGCGTCCGGCGCGGTTCTCAGAGAAGAAGAGATCGGATCGCTTCAGAATAGCCGCGATCTGCTCGTCGCTCAGCGAATCAATGGAAATTAGGTCCACAAGACTCTCGCTTATTGTGGACCCGGAAGATTCGCCAGCGCATCGATCGCGCCTTGCAGGATGTGGGCAGCGGCGAGCGCATCGATCTTCTCGGCGCGCTTGGCGCGGCTCACGTCGGCGTCGATCATTGCTCGCTCGACGGCCTGCGTCGACCAGCGCTCATCCCACAGCAGGATCGGTAGATCGAGCGGCGCGAGGTTGCGCGCGAACGCCCGGATCGATTGGGTGCGCGGGCTGTCGCTGCCGTCCATGTTGAGCGGTAATCCGACAACGAGCCCAACAATATGCTCGCGGTCGACTAAACCGCGTATCGCCTCGAGATCCTTGGTGAATTTGGTGCGCCGGATCGTTTCAACAGGACCGGCGAAGTGCCAGCCTGAGTCGCAAATGGCGAGGCCGATAGTCTTCGTGCCGACGTCCAGGGCCGCAAGTTTGCCGCCACTCGGCAACGCAGCGGCATATTCCGCAGCGTCCACGGTGATCATCGCGACCATGCTGCGATCCTCCGCTCCGAATCGCGCCGAATAGCCGCCCAGAACAGCGCATAGTCGTACACGTGGTAATTGTTTCCCGGGAGCACGTAGGGTCCCAGTGGCGGTATCTTGCCATCGATGACAAGCAGTCCCTGGTCGCAGTGCGCGCCGAGTGTCCCTTGCATGAGCTTCGCCGATCTCAGGTCTGGGCTGGGAATTATAACTCCGGGATTGTCCTGCGGCGGTGCTGCACCTCCTTGAGTGCCGGTTATCGGGTTAACGCAAAGCACGTCCTCGCGTCTGCGCCGTGTGCCACCGAATCCGGCAGATTTTTCATAGGAGTGCAGGACAAGGTCCGGGTTGGCCGGATCGCCGAAGCTGAGCCAGGAGAGGATGCAGCGGGTTTGGGTCGCCGCACGGCAGGCGGGAAGGCCGAGCGCAGGGAGGTCGGCCGCCGTGCTGATCGGCCAGCCGACGACGTAAGCCGCCACGATGCGCCTTGCGATGGGTCTTCCGGCGACCCTTTCTCGCAGAAGCCGCTCGAGGTGCAGAGCGCCCTGGCTATGACCCGCGAGGATGAGAGGCCGTGCGCCCGCCTCCGAAACGAACCGATCGAAGGCTGCTGAGATATCATTGTACGCAAGGTCGAGCGCTGCCTTTGCGTCCTTGCTCTCCAGAAGAAATGCACCGAACGCCGCCTGGCGGTAACGAGGCGCCCAGATCTCCCCGGCACCGTTGAACGCGCTCGCCTGGCTTTGGACGAAGAGCCGACGGCGGAATTCGGCATCGCCAGTGAGGTTGAGAGGCGCATTCCAGCGGTCGCGCTCAAGGTACGTCGTCGGGTGAATGTAGAAGACTGCGGCATCTCCAGAGTCGATGCCAACTCCCTCCGGAAGCCATTGTGAAGGGTCGTCTGCCAGGCCAGGACGGGCGAGCCAGCTCTCTTCCTTCGTATAATCTGGTCCGCCTCCCGCCTGGCTCAATTCGAAATGGCCCTTTGGAGTCGCTTGCCTGAGTAGAGCGTTCCCGCCGAACTCGAAGATCGCGAAGGCAGCGGCGACGATTGCCAGGGTCAGGATGAAGACCACCACCAGGAATCGCCGAGCGCACATTGGGCGGCGCCCTATTGGCCAAGCACCAGACGGGCAAGCGGGCCATTGTGCTCAATGAAGGCTCGCCATAGGCTGCTCGAAGCGCCACTTTCGTCATGGATGGGCATCGATCGGATGACACGTATTGGTTTGCTCTCGATGACGGCAATCGCTCCGGCCATCAGTGGCTGCGTTCCCATGATGGCGATGTCTGCGGTCAACATGGCCGCCCAGAGCGCACAGGGGCCTGTGATCGGCAATGAAGCTCTCAAACCTGAGGCACGAGCGGCTTGCAGCGAGCACGCGGCACAATATGGCGCCGTTCACGTCATCGACGTCCAGCAGGCCAGCGTGAGCCAGATTATCGTCTGGGGAACGGTCGACGACGGCAAGGAGAAACGCTCATTCCAATGCAACTTCGGGACAAAGATCACCGGCTTCAGGCTGCGGCCGATCACTCCGCTGCGGTGAGCTCAATGCCGAAGTTTCGCTATATTTCCATTGCGATCTTGGTTCTCTGCGCGGCCGTTCCGGCGATCGCGGCTCCGTCAACGACGCAACCTCTTGCGGCCGTGTCTGACCGTGACGGTCAGCACGATTTCGATTGGGAAGTCGGCACCTGGACCACTAGCGTGCGGGTGTTGCGCAACCCGCTTTCCGGCAAGGCCCCCGACTGGGCGGAGTATAAGGGGACCAGCATCGTTCGGCCGCTTCTCGATGGGCGCGCGAATTTCGTCGAACTGTCTGTCCGGAGCTCGGCCAGCAGTATCGAGGGAGGGTCGCTGCGGCTCTACAACCCGCAATCGCGACAGTGGAGCCTCAACTATGCGAACCTTCGCAACGGCATGCTGACTGCGCCGGTCTACGGCCGGTTCGATGGCCGTGGTCGCGGCCTGTTCTACGGCCAGGACATGCTTGAAGGGCGCGCGATCCTGGTCCGGTTCGTCGTCACTCAAGTGTCCGACAAAGAAGTCCGTTTCGAGCAGGCTTATTCCGCTGACGGTGGGGTGAGCTGGGAGAATAACTGGATCGCAGTGGACACGAAGCACTGAGCCCGGAACAAGTCCACGATGACCGATGATGTACTGATCCGCCCAGCGGTTCGTGAGGACCTCGATCAATGGCTGGCCCTGTGGGATGGCTACAACGAATTCTACGGTCGCGTCGGCCCGACGGCTCTGCCGAAAGACATCACGGAAACGACCTGGGCGCGCTTCTTCGATCCTGACGAGCCAACGCATGCGCTCGTGGCCGAGTCAGAAGGGCGCCTGGTCGGGCTTGCTCATTATCTTTTCCACCGCAGCACGACTTTGATTGCTCCGATCTGTTACCTCCAGGATTTGTTCACAGCGGAAGCGGTGCGGGGGAGAGGTATTGGACGGCATCTAATCGAACGGGTAGCGGCGGCGGCCCGGGCTGCCGATTCCCCGAGGGTTTACTGGCAGACCCATGAGTCCAACGCGACAGCGCGACGGCTCTACGACCAGATCGCCGAATATTCCGGCTTTCTCGTCTATCGAATTCAGCTCTAAGCTCGCGCGACCGGTTGCCGCCTTGGCGGGTCGCCGCTATCCGCCCTCGCATCATGTCAGTTACGAATGATCAGGTCCGCCATATCGCGCGGCTCGCTCGGATAGCCATGAGCGACGAAGAGCTCGAACGGCTTGTGCCAGAACTCAACAACATCCTCGGCTGGGTCGAGCAGCTAAGCGAAGTCGACACCGAGGGCGTCGAGCCGCTGGCGACCGTGATCGATCAAAAGCTGCGGCTGCGCGACGATTCCGTGACCGACGGTGATTGTCGCGAAGAGATCCTCGCCAATGCGCCCGATGCGCAGCACGGTTTCTTCGCCGTACCGAAGGTGATCGAATGACCGAGCTGACGTCGAAGACAATTGCCGATCTTCGCGACGGCTTCCGGTCGGGCGATTTCAACGCTCGTGAGATCGCGGAGAGCTTCAATGAGGCCGTCGCAGCGGCAAAGTTGCTAAACGCTTACACGGTGACAACTCCGGAAGACGCGCTCGCCGCGGCCGATGCGGCGGACAAAGCACGCGGCAATGGGGAGCTTCCGCCGCTCGCCGGAATTCCACTCGGGATCAAGGACTTGTTCGCGACCATGGGTGTCGATTCCACGGCCGGCAGTCGGATCCTCAAGAATTTCAAGCCGCCATACGAAAGCACGGTCACTGCTAACCTGCGCCAGGCGGGCGCAGGGATGCTCGGGAAGCTCAACATGGACGAATTCGCGATGGGTTCGTCCAACGAGACCAGCGCTTACGGGCCCGTAATCTCGCCGTGGCGGCGCAAGGGCAGCAACGTCGGGCTGACACCGGGTGGCTCTTCCGGCGGCTCAGCAGCGGCCGTGGCGGCTGGGATCGCGCCGGGCGTGACCGGCACCGACACCGGCGGCTCGATCCGGCAGCCGGCCGCTTTCACCGGCATCTGTGGGATTAAGCCCACTTATGGCCGCTGCTCGCGCTGGGGGATCGTCTCCTTCGCCAGCTCCTTGGACCAGGCGGGACCGATGGCGAAGACGGTGCGGGACTGCGCGATTCTGCTCGAAGCGATGGCTGGGTTCGATCCGAAGGACTCGACGTCGCTCGATCTTCCGGTGCCGCCGTGGGAAAGAGATTTATCAAGCGATCTCAGCGGCAAGCGCGTCGGTATTCCGAAGGAATATCGGATCGATGGAGTGCCCAAGGACATCGATATCCTGTGGGATCGCGGGATCGAATGGTTGAAGGATGCGGGCGCGACACCAGTCGAGATCAGCCTTCCGCACACCAAATATGCGCTGCCGACCTATTACATCATCGCACCGGCGGAAGCGTCGTCGAACCTCGCTCGATATGACGGGGTTCGCTATGGGCTGCGCGTCGAAGGCGAGGGCCTCAACGGAATGTATTCCGCAACCCGCAAGGAAGGCTTCGGCGCCGAGGTCAAGCGCCGCATCATGATTGGCACCTATGTGCTCTCCGCCGGCTTCTACGACGCCTATTTCACCAAGGCGCAGAAGGTGCGCGCGCTGATCAAGGCGGATTTTCGCAAGGCGTTCGAGCAGTGTGACGTGATCCTGACGCCCACAGCGCCGTCGGCGGCCTTCGGAATCGGTGAGACGACCGACCCGCTGGCGATGTATTTGAACGATGTCTTCGCTGTGCCAGCAAGCCTTGCCGGATTACCGGCGATGTCCGTCCCGGGCGGTCTTGACGAACAGGGCCTTCCGCTCGGACTCCACCTGATCGGCAACGAGCTCGATGAGCAGATCGTGCTCAACGCCGCGCTTGCGATCGAGGAGCGAGCGGGCTTCATCCATCGGCCGGAGAAATGGTGGTGAAGCTGCGTCTTCACGAGGAAGGCGTGGAGCTCGACCGCCGGATCGATCTGGTCAACGTCGTCTTCGGCGCTGCGCTGGGAGGCTATATCGGGGTCGTGATGACCCAGCGTGACCTGGACGTCTATCGCGGGCTCGTGCTTTCGGTGCTGTTGATCATCGTCGTCTGCATGCTTGTGGCGATCCGAAACTTGATTCATATCCTGCGCGGAACGCGATCGGGCAGCTGGAAACTTCCGGTGGTGATTTTCACGCTCGCTCTTGCTTTCTTCGCTCTGATCCGCGGCGACACCTATCTTGATATCGAAGTGCTGGTGCCGATCGCGATTGGTTGGCTTTTCGCTTTTGTAGTCGTCGTCTCATCCCACGTGATCATTTGCAAAGAAACCGAACATGAGCGCACCCTTCACCATTAAAGGCGAAACTGGCGACTGGGAGGTCGTGGTCGGCCTTGAGGTCCACGCGCAGATCACCGCGAGCAAGGCGAAGCTCTTCTCCGGCGCGGCGACGGCGTTCGGAGCCGAGCCGAACACCCAGGTGAGTTTGATAGACGCGGCGATGCCGGGAATGCTTCCGGTCCCGAATAAGGAATGCATTCGTCAGGCCGTTCGCACGGGCTTGGCGCTGGAAGCGGTCGTCAATCGATGGAGCCGGTTTGACCGGAAGAATTACTTCTACGCGGACTTGCCGCAGGGCTATCAGATCAGCCAGCTCTATCATCCGCTCGTCGGGCCGGGGGAAGTCGAGATCCTGACTGATGAGAAGGACGAGAATAGCGCCAAGCAAGTCGGTATCGAGCGAATTCACGTCGAGCAGGATGCGGGCAAGCTGATGCACGATCAGCATCCGACGATGAGTTATGTCGATTTGAATCGTTGCGGCGTGGCGCTGATGGAGATTGTATCCAGACCAGACATGCGTTCACCTGCAGAAGCAGGAGCTTATCTGCGAAAGTTAAGAGCAATCCTCCGCTATGTCGGATCCTGTGATGGCAATATGGAAGAGGGCTCGATGCGCGCCGACGTCAACGTCAGCGTGAGAAAGCCCGGCGACGAACTGGGTATCCGGACCGAGACCAAAAACGTCAATTCGGTGCGATTCGTCATGCAGGTCGTGGAGCATGAGGCGAAGCGCCAGGTCGAAGTGCTGGAAGGCGGTGGTGCTGTCGTCCAGGAAACGCGGCTGTTCGATCCGGACAAGGGGGTCACGAGGACGCTTCGAACCAAAGAAGACGCCCACGATTACCGCTATTTCCCCGATCCCGACCTGCTCCCACTCGAGCTCGACGAGGCGTTCATCGAGGAATGCAAAGCGTCGCTGCCGGAGCTTCCGGACGCCAAGCGTAAGCGCTACGAGGGTCTCGGCATAACTCCTTACAATGCCAGCGTTTTGACGGCCGAGGTCGAGACCGCGCGCTGGTTCGATGCATTGCTAGGAGCCGGCGCGGAACCGAAGCAGGGGGCGAACTGGGTGGTCGCGGAGCTGTTCGGTGCACTCAACCGGCGGGGTGAAAGCATAGCCGACACTCCGATCTCTCCCGAGGAGGCCGCGGAGCTTCTGGAACTCGTGGCCGACGGTACGATCAGCGGCACCATCGCCAAACAAGTGTTCGAAATCATGCTCGAGACCGGCGACGCGCCGTCAAAGATCGTCGAGGATCGCGGTCTCAAGCAAACGAGTGACACTGGTGCGATCGACGCCGCAGTCGACAAGATTCTTGCCGAGAACGCGGACAAGGTCGAGCAATACAAGGGCGGCAAGCAGCAATTGTTCGGCTTTTTCGTCGGTCAGACGATGAAGGCGATGGGCGGCAAGGCCAATCCACAACTCGTGAATGAGCGGCTTCGGGCGAAGCTTGATTAGTGCTCCCGCGAAGGCGGGAGCCTAGACCAGCGCGTCAGCGCTGCTATCGCAGCGCGTCTGGACCCCTGCCTTCGCAGGGGTACGATTGAGGTCCGCATGCGCAAAATCCTTGCCGGTCTGCTCGCCGTCTCGCTCTCGACCAGTGCGTGTGGGCAGCCTTCGGCCGGGGCGCAGCCGCCTCAGTTTCCGCCGGGCGCACCCAAGCTCCTTGTCGTTGTCTCGATCGACCAGTTCTCGGCTGACCTTTTCGACGAATATCGTCCGCAATTCACCGGCGGTCTCGCCCGGATCGCCTCGGGCACCGTGTTTCGCAACGGCTATCAGGGCCATGCAACGACTGAGACATGCCCCGGCCATTCCACGATCCTGACCGGTGCGCACCCATCGCGGACCGGTATCATTGCGAACGTCTGGATCGACCAGGCCGTCCAGCGGTCGGATGTCACCATCTATTGCGCGGAGGACGAGACCGCGCCCGGCACTTCTTCGACCGCTTACAAGGTCTCGCCGGTGCACCTCATGGTTCCCACGTTGGGCGAGTTGATGAAGGCGCGCTGGCCCGGCAGTCGCAACGTCGCGGTCGCCGGCAAGGATCGGGCCGCGATGATGATGAGCGGCAGGAACGTCGACCAGCGCTGGTACTGGACCGGCAAGCAGTTCGAGACAGATCTCGGTTCCGCAGCGATTCCGCAGGTCGTCGGCAAGGCGAATGCCACATTCGCGGCGGCACTGGCTCAGCCGCGGCCGGCGCTCGAGCCGCCGCCTTTCTGCCAGGCTAAGTCGCGAATGGTCTCCGTCGAAGGCGGAGGCAAGCCGGTCGGCGCAGGCCGGCTTGCGCGCGCTGCCGGGGATGAAACCGCGTACCGAGCAACGCCCGAGTTCGACGCCAGCACGCTGGCCCTGGCAGCGGGGCTGGTCGATGAGTTGCGGCTCGGCCGCCGCTCCGAACCGGACGTACTCGCGATCGGCCTGTCGGCGACGGATTATGTTGGTCACACCTATGGCACGGAAGGGGAGGAGATGTGCCTCCAACTTCTCCAGCTCGACCAGGAAATCGGCAGCTTCCTCACCCTGCTCGACAGCCGTGGGATCGATTATTCCGTCGTGCTCACCGCCGATCATGGAGGCAAGGACATTCCGGAGCGAGAGCGACTTGAGGGCGTGAAGGGCGCTGCCCGCGTCGATCCCGGCCTCAGCGCTTCGGCCATGGGCAAAAGGCTGACTGCGGAACTCGGTCTGTCTGGACCGGGTCTGCTGGGGGAAAGCAGCTTTGGCGACATGTACGTCGACAGACGTCTCCCGGCCAGGGACCGGGCTCGTCTGCTGACCGCCGCGGTCGCTGCGTACAAGGCGCATCCGCAGGTCGAGGCAGTCTTCACCGCGAAGCAAATTGCCGACACTCCGCTGCCGTCCACGCCGCCCGACCGGTGGAGCCTCATCCAACGTGCGCGTGCGAGCCACTATCCGGGCCGATCGGGGGACTTCGTCGTGCTGCTCAAACGCGACATAACGCCGATCGCGGACACCAGCCTCTTTGCTGCGACCCACGGCAGCCCCTGGGACTATGATCGGCGCGTGCCGATCCTGTTCTGGCGGAATGGCCAGTCCGGGAGGACGGTGGAAGCTGCAGCGGATACAGTCGACATCCTGCCGACGCTGGCGGCAACAATCGGACTCGAAATATCTGCGGCCTCGATCGACGGGCGTTGTCTGCCCGCTGTCGCTGCCTGCCCACCCGAAGCAAAATAAATACCGAGCCTGCCACTAAACGCTTCAAAACATTCGTCTTTCTTTCATGAACCATTCAGGCGTAAAGTAGCACTGAGAAGGTGGGGAAGGGCGCGTAACCGCCCCCATGGAGGGTTCATTTATGCGTAAGTGGGGTCTAGCAATTGCGCTCGCGGCTGCCCTTCCGCTCAGCGCCTGCGTGCAAACGCGGCAATATGCCGACGTCCAGTTCACCCCGCCGCAGGGCGATTACAGGCTCTTGGTGCTTCGCCCGGACGTTACGGTGGGGTCCCTAACGACCGGGGGAATGGTGGAGCCGCGAGCTGACTGGACCGAACAAGCGCGGGCGAACATCGTTGCCGCGCTTCGCTCGCAGCAGGCGACGAGGGGAGGCAGAGTTCAGATTATCGAGCGTCGGACCGAATTGCCTGGGATTGGTGAGCAGGAGCTGGCTGACGTTGAGCGGCTCAATTTCGCCGTCGCCCAGTCGATCGTGCTTCACAAATATCTCGGCGATTATCTTCCGACCAAGCGGGGCAAAGGTCTCGACTGGACGCTCGGCGAAGATGCTGTGCGACTAGGTCAGAAAACGGGCTACGATTATGCACTCTTCATGCATGCCGAGGACCAGGTCGCCTCATCCGGGCGGATTGCGCTTGGTGTCTTGGGTGTCGCCGGATGCTTCGTGGGCTTCTGCGCGCCCAACATCGGCGGCGCGACCCAGCTCTCCTACGCCTCACTGGTTGACCTCAAGACCGGCGAAGTGGTGTGGTTCAACGTGGTTCGTGCCGGAAGCGAGGTGCCTGGGATCAAGTTTGGTGACCTGCGCACGCCTGACGGCGCCGCACAAATGGTCGAGCGACTGCTCGGGCGGATGAAACCCGGGGAAGCCGTCCGCCGTGCTCAAGCTGCGGAGGCGCGCTGATGTGCCTGCGTTGTGAACTGACTCGACGGTCCTTGCTGATCGGCGGCGGCGTCGCGGCCGCTTCCTTGTCGACTGGTGTCGCACATGGGCGAATCCGGCCGCAGGAAATGGTCCCGCTCGTCGGCAAGGGTTTCAAACCGACCGACAAGGACGAGCAAGGCCTGTGGAATGAAATGCGTCGGGTCGAGGAGGAGGTTGCAGGATCGAACCTGCTCATCAACGATCCTAAGCTGCTCGGCTACCTTAAAGACCTAATCGGCAACGTGGGCGGTCCGGCTGCGCAGGATTTCCGGATCTACCTGGCACGCATTCCCGAATTCAACGGGGTCATGTTTCCGACCGGCTTCGCCGTGATCTTTTCAGGCCTGCTGCTGAGAATGCGCAATGAGGCGCAGCTCGCGGGCGTGATCGCTCACGAATCCGGCCACTTCCTTCGCCGACATATGATCCGCTCCTGGCGCGACATGCGACGCAAGACCGATTTATTCGCAATCGGAGCGATGGTCGCTGGCCTCGGAGGCGCGGCGGGCGGCGTCTACGTGGGCGATTATGTGCGCCTCGCGCAGCTTGGCACGATCCTTTCGCTGTTTCGCTACAACCGCGAGATGGAGGGAGAGGCCGACGCGATGGGAGCGAAGCTTATCGCCCAGGCCGGCTATCCGCCGATCGAAATGGCGAACATCTGGCAGCAGCTGATCAGCGAAGAGGAAGCGACTGCGCGGTATCGCCGCAAGCACCGCGACCGAGGCTACGATCTTTTCGCGACCCATCCGGCGCCGGAAAACCGGATGGCTGATCTCCGTGCGGACGCTACGGAGGTGACGGTGCCGGGAAGGGCTTATGACAGCGGTCGGGAGCGCTATCTCACGGCAATCGGCCCGATCCGTCAAATGATGCTCGACGATCAGGTCAAGCTCAACGATCCAGGCGCCAGCCAGTACCTCATCGAAACACTAGCGCAGGACGGGTGGAACGGACTCCTGCGCTTCTATGAAGGCGAGGTATGGCGCTTGCGCAATCGACACGGCGACGATGCGCGAGCCGCGCAAAGTTATGCAGCTGCGGTTGTCTATCCGGATGCGCCGGCCGATGCATGGCGTTGGCATGGCATAGCCTTGATGAAGGCGGGCCGTACCGGCGAGGCGAAAGCGGCTTTCGCCCGCTACCTTATCTTGAAACCCAACGCACCGGACGCCGCTTGGGTACGGCAAATGGTCGGTTGAGCGGAGTGGTCCGATGAAGTTTTTACCTGCGTTCGCTGTGCTCGTGGCATCCGCCTCGCTCACCGCCTGCTCATCGATCGGCGGCGGCGAATATGGCATTAGCGACTATGCGTTGGTGCGGGTGCACCGAGTGAATGTTGGCGACGGTAGCATGTCGGTCGCTCCGACGCGGCCGTGGAATCGGCATCGTGCGTTCCTGTTCGAGGACATTAACGACGTCGAGGATTGGACTCTCAACGGACCCATTCTCGATGGAATGAGCTTCGTCAGCGGACTGAAGAGCGGCGCTTATCTGATCCGGCAGCGCAAAAGCTCCGATCAGCAAGTTCCCAAGTTCCGATCCGACATGACACCGCCGGAAATCACGGCGATGCTCGAAAGCCTGTATCGAGTGAAAGGCGGCGCAGTCGATTTCAGGACATTGT
>JBKPLG010000032.1:0-10977 GCA_046731515.1 Pseudomonadota bacterium
CCACCCAGCAGGCCGCGATGATGGACGAGCAGATCATCTCTGGGCACGTACGCTCGCTACAACCTAGGCATTTGATCGACGTCCAAACAAGCAACAAACACGTCGTGAAGCCGTGGTTCAACGGCAGGATCGACTTTTCGCCCCCAGTTCCTGACCTCGCAGACCAAGGCTTCCCTCTGGCGGGCGGGCGGCTGGATTCCGTCGGCGGCAAGACAGTCCCGGCTATTGTTTACAAGCGCCGGCTTCACACGGTGAACGTCTTCGTCTGGCCCGAAGGCAATGCGAGCACGCGATCCTTCGAAAAGGATGGGTTCGCGGTGACTGAATGGAGCCAGGCCGGCCTCAGGTTCGCCGCCATTTCTGACATCCCGCTGGCCGAACTTCGCCAGTTCGAACAGCTTTATCGGGGAAGGTCGAACTAGGACTCGCGCAGTTTCAGTTTCGGCGGGCTGAATCGAGCTTGCAGCAAAGATCCAGTCGCCTACGTTACTCACAGCCTGCGCCGCACCAAAGTCGCACTGCTCTGCAAGAAGACGGGCAACTTGCGAGCTTGTCAGCTTCTGCTCGGTCACACGAAACTTGAGAGCACTGCCAGATACCTTGGTGTCGAGGTCGACGATGCGCTCGAGCTCTCCGAAGCTCTCGAGCTGTAGGAGAGCGTCCGAAATGGGTGGAAAGCGGATATTTGCGGCTCTCATGCTCCGCAATGTGCCACCTTTAAGACTCCGGACGGATCCCGGCACTTGGTTGCGTTTATAGCGTTCAAAGAAACGGTGCGGCATCAAGGACGGCCGAGTGATCGAGGCTCACCTTCGGAGACTGAGGAAGCGGGATAGGATCGACGCGGTCGAGGAGCGCGCGATAAGAGGCATTGTTTCCGAAACTAGAAGGATTCCAGCGCACAAGACTCTCATCCGTGAAGGGGAGGAGCTCCAACACAGCATCTTACTAATCGACGGCTGGCTTGGCCGTGCGGTGCATATGAAGACGGGCGTGCGCCAGATCACGGCACTGCACCTCGCAGGAGATTTCGCCGACCTCCATGGGTTCACACTGAAGCATCTCGACCATGATTTGGTGGCACTGACCGATTGCATTGTGGCCGTTGTTCCGCACGACAGGCTTACGCAACTCACGGACAAGTTTCCGCATCTCACTCGGATGTATTGGTTCAGTACGAATGTAGATGCTGCGGTCCACCGGCAGTGGGCAGTCTCACTTGGCCGGCGGAACGCGATCTCGAAAATGGCCCACCTATTCTGCGAGCTCCTTCTTCGCCTCGAGGTCGTCGGAAAGACCGATGGGTCAAGCTATGATCTTCCCCTGACGCAGGATCAGCTCGCGAGCTGTTTGGGACTGACTCCGGTCCATGTGAACCGAACGCTTCAGACCCTTAGGCGACAAGGCCTTATCGAGCTTGAGAACAAACGTCTGACGGTTCTCGACCTTCCCGCGCTTCAGAAGGTTGCCGAGTTTGATTCATCCTATCTCTATCTCGATCGTCGGCCCGAGTAGCCTACCCGCGTATCAGTGCCGGAATAGAAAACGCAAAAGCTCTAACTCAGATCATAGGCCGGCCCGGTCGGGAACCTCTAACAAACGCCAATCGCCCAAAAGCTGCTTCAGCGCGGCGGTGATGGAGCCTGTATGCGTAGCCTTTCCTTTGCCGATGAAGCCGAAGCGTGCCGACGTCAGGCTGTGAAGTTCGCCGGTCGACCAAAAGCCCAGTTCTTGTTGCGGATCGCTCAGTCATTCAAAGAAATGGCAACCGCTTCATTTCCCCATATCGTCAGAGATTCCCCGACCGAACTTCGCCCCAAGGGCGGTGTCTGACTTCAGCCGCTATGTCCTCTCGAAAACCGAACTATCGCCTCTATTCAGTGGATGACTTTTACTTTCTCAAGAGCGAGTGGCTTGAGGCCCTCGACGACGACGAGGCAATAGCTGCCGCACAGGCTGCTAATCCAGGATCACGATGCGAGCTGTGGGACGGTCAGCGATTGGTCGCCACATTCGGTCCCGAAATTTTGCGGCAATAAGCGCTAATGTCCGCTTTGGGTCGAAAGCAGACATTCGTAGGGCTTGATGTCTGGCGGCGCTTTGCCGGGCAGGACCAGTGCGTGGAACAATGGCGTTCGTGTCAAAGCGGACACAAGCACTCTGAAGCTCGCCTCGGTAGGCCTAGCTGTTGCGTCGTTCAGCGGCGTCGATAGCGCGCAACAAGCTTGCGCTCGCTTTGGGTGGAAAGTGGACATCACATGCAAACCCGATCGAGAGCGAGGCTAAGAAAGGCTCCCGATAGTGAGTGTAACGGCAGGCACGTACCGATAAATGCGTCGCAAGCGCCAGCTCGAGCGTTGTTCCATCATAATAACTTGGCACCACGCTCAATGCAGGATCTTCGTCATGACTGACACACCCAAGACACGAAGCGCCTCAAAGGAAAGTCATGTCGACCGTGCGATGCTCGGCCCGACGCCTGACAACCCCTCACTGTCTCTCAAGAAGCGCCTGAAGCGCGCCGCCTTCTTTGATCAGCGCGAACGCGAAGCGGCTGCGGGAGAGGCCGTACCGGTCGATCCCGACGCCGGCCTTCCCGAACAGCTCGTCGAGGACATCGCCGACTTGGAGGGTCGCCCCTAAACTGCGCATTGCGGGGGAAGTTGTCGTCGAGCGCGCGTGATCCAGCAGTGAAGGAGCGGCCCGACCCGGAGGAGTCGCAGGAGGGCAGCGTTCGCCAATGTCCGTTTTTGGGGTCGGAAGCGGACATAAGCTTAGAGCTTAGTGGGCGGGGGAGGTTCGGACCTCGCAGGGTCGGCCTCCCCCTTCGCCGTCAACGATGCCAACGACGATGGTTTGCAGTCTCCGCGACGCTCGGCTTCCAAACAACGGGCTCGTGATCACCGTCCCGTTGTGGCGCATCCGTGAGTCTTGGGCGGGTACGGCTCCTGGATGGCAGGTTCGAGTCAAAAGCCGACACTGGTGCTCGGCGAAGGGAAAGAAGGCCCGCCCTTACAAGAGTAAGAGCGAGCCTCCATCCTCGCTGCAAGCCTCGGGGGCAAGCAGCCGAGTCAAATAGATCGTAGGGCAAACGTTGGCGATGTTCAGCTTATCGTTGGTTAGCTACCGCGGCGAAACGAAAGGGACCCATAACCAGACACCTCGTGAGGGGACGTGGCCATGTCTGATCAAATCGCTGAACTGCGGGACCGCCAATCCCAAGTCGGCTGACGAGGCGTGAGACTCCCCGCCCTACCGTAACACAGGCTGTCCGGTGTCACAGACGGGTCAATGGGTAGAAAGCGGAGATTCGGTCATCGCAATTTTCAAAGGTCTGCCACCCGAGACCGGCCCGGCTACTGCACATCGCCAAGCTAATGGTGCCCAGATGAAGTGCTTAACGATCGTGCCCAACCTGCCAATGCTTCCAGTTCGGCCTTCTGCCAAGCCTCGTCACCTGCGGCGAGATTGATCCGCTCATCGGGATCGCGTGCAAGATCGTATCGAGCGATTTTCCGCGCCATCAACTGACCAATGACCTTCTCTGACCCGGAGCGGTAGCCAACGATAAGATCGACCCAGGGCGAGGAGAAATAGACGGGGCGGCTTCGCCGTGCGCGGAAGAGGCTGCTGCCCACCCAGCTCGCCGGAGCACCAATACCCAGCACGTCGGCGATCGTCGGTGCAATGTCGATATGGCCGCTCAGCCGGTCGAACCGATGTACCGACGATAGCTGCGGAGCGACGATGAGAAGCGGCACATGCACGCTCTCTTCGTAAAGATCATTGCCATGGCCCGACGTGCCATGTTGCTTGAACGCTTCGCCGTGGTCGCCGGTGATCAAAAGCAAGGTCTTGTCGCGCAGTCCCAGGCGGTCAAGCATCGCAAGAAGATCCCGAATCTGGTCGTCGGTTTCGCGGAGCGCTGTCAAATATCGGGCTTTCATGTTTCGGACGTCCGGATCGTCTCGCAACTCATTTCCAAGGACGACCGGAGGCGCTCTTCCAGTGGTGAAAAACGGATAATGTGTTTGAGACGTCCAGATCATTCCGAAGAACGGCATTGCTGCAACTCGCTGGATCCATTCCTCGAGATCTGTAAACGTGCATGCGTCGCTCGTTGCCTGCGAGTTGAACTCAGTCACATCCTCCATTTTTGCGTCCGCACAAGTGCGCCCTCGAAAATCGTGCACCACTTTGAAGCCACTGCGGTCGAGAAATTTGTCCGCGTCCTCGTAACGCGTATCGCTCGAATAAAAAAAACCGGTCTCCCGACCATGCCTTCGGAGCAGATGCGGAAGCATCTCCGCCGTTGGGACCTGCCATCGAATAGCAACCGGCGGATAAGTCGAGCTCAACAGCACGCCCAGCGAATGCGTCGAAGATACCGCTTGCGCATAGGCCTGGTCGACCTGCAGGGTACCGGGCAATGTGGAAAGCGTCGGGGTCACATTATAGCCTCCGCCATATTGATCGAAGTAGGCCGCCGCTCCCGATTCAATAACGATCAGAATGATGTTTTTTATCGTGGACGCACCTTCGCGATCGATCGGCGCGCCGGGCTCCCAAGGTCCCGGTTCAGGGGGCACCCAACCGGCGCCCCTGTCCGCAAGAGGATTGTCCTTGAGCATGGCGAAGGATCTGAGGAATGCGATTGTCGGACTTCGCCGATAGACATGCTCGCCAAGAGACCAACGATACGTCCCGCGGGAACCGAACAACGCGAATGCTATTGCCACGGCAAGCAGCACGTCCAGGCGAACTGACTTGCGCAGTTTCGCGGCAAGCCACAGCGACCCTGCCGACAGCAACCCGGCCACCAGTATCATCAACCAAAGTTGACGCGGGATCCAGCTCAGGAGCGCGGCTCGCCCGGTGCTGCTGAACAAAATGTCCGAATAGATCAGCAGCCCTACGGAGGGGAGCGTACCAAAGGTCCGCAGCAGCTGAGCCGCCGAGAAGTTCAACATGGCCACTGCCAGGGCTGCGGAAACCGCCGCGACGCACGCGACGATCCTCCACGGGGTCGACGCAGTTTCGCGCAGGACCAGCGCGAGCGCCGCGCAAATTGCTGCGGCGATCCCGAATTCAAGTCTTGAATTGGCGAATGCTGCAACAGGGATCGCGAGCCAGGAGCTGGGTAGCGTTGAAAGCTGAGAAATTTGACTCAAGGCATAAGCCTTTGCCGTGATGATGCTGATGGAAAGTGCGAAAAAAAGGCCGACAGCGAACGAAATCCGATCGCTGTCGTTCAGCAACGTACCAGCAGTCCTCCGCTGATTTTCGCGTTTGATGATTGCCCCAACCCTCAGTGCTCGCCGCTTCTTGTCCGGGCGCTTGCTGTTCCCCCCAATCACGACTGGAGGATGGAGCGGCCGCGCCGCTTTGGCAATGAGCGATCAGAGTCGAAGTTGTATGAGAAGTTTTCTCATTAAGCGTCCGCAATGGGTCGAAAGCAGACATAAGCCACTAGTCTCCGATATGGGCCGTTTGCAGCCGCGCTCGACGTGACTTTGCTCATGCCCATCGCTACGTTCTGGCCTGCGCCGGCTTCTGAATCCCGAGCTGCGGAGTTGTTGCCTACCTCGTCCATGCGCCCAGCTTTTCGGCCGAGACACGACCGTGTGAATTGGAGACGCAATCAGCTGGCGGACGGCGCGCTTCGCGGGCAATTGCCGGGAGCATAGAGATAGCAGCCGCGGGATTGCGACGACAATTCGAAAGGCACGTTATCAGCGTCTGCTCAGCGCCGGGCCTCACGGAACAACCCAACCGCCAGGACTGATGTCACGGCCAGCGCAACCCAGCTGACTTCCTGCCCGATGCTGGTCCCGCCGATCACAATCGGAAACCCCTTTGCAATTCGATAGAGGTGAACCAGCGCCATCAGCAGGAAGATGGCGGAAGCGATCATCGTAAACGGCTTCATCTCATTTTCCTTTAGCGTCCTATTCGTCAACGCTTGCCGACGATGATAGTCCTCAGAGCCGGACAAACCCCCGGGACCAGTGGTCCTTGTCGATTTCATATCGCTCGATGGTGAATCCGTTCGGCTCTTCGACGAAGCCAGGCAAGAGGCGACTCCGCTCTTCGGCCGCCTCTGCCAGGGCTTTCGATGAATAGATGCCGATGACCTTCACTCTCCCGGTCTCAGGAAGGCTGTGAAGTAGCACAAATAGGGGGTCCATGCTTTAGGTCTAACCTTGCGCCAGTGTCCGCAATGGGTGGAGGGCGAGAGCGCAGCTACGGCTCAGCGCGGGCGCGAGCAAGCTGACGATGGGCCGGTAATTTCGCCACGCAATAGCCGCCGCGCCAAAGTTCCGATCTCACGGGCAGGCGTCGGTCGTAAGCGGCGTCGATCGCCTCTGCCTCCGAGTCACACGCGATGCGGTCGGCTCGAATGAACTGGCGGGTCGGGTCTAAGTAACGAAGCCGATAATCTGCCATGATTGAGGCTGTTTCCTCCTTCTTGAGTCAATCCGGCAATCGGGAGGATTCCTGATCATGCGTCCAAAGCTCCCGCTGCGCATCGCGAAGAAAACCGCTGACCGCGGACTCTATGGTGGGGAAGAAACGATTTTCATGAAACTGGCTGAGCAGTCCGAACCGCCTGAGCTTGTCTTTGACCGGATCCTTTAGCTCAGCAAAGCAAAGTTCGATGCCTTGGTTGCTGAGAGTCCCCTCGAGTTCCGTCAGAGCATCCGCCGAAGTGACGTCGACGCTGGTAATTGGCTCGGCAGCTACTGTCACTCGCCGCACAGGCGCGGGCGATTCTGCAATTGCATCGAGGATGCGCTGATTGAAGAGTTCCGCGTTTGCAAAAAACAAGGGTGCATCCCACCGAAAGAGGACAAGGCCCGGAACTCTCGTCGCGTCGGGATAGCGTGTTATGTCGTGATAGCCGTCAACCCCTTCGGGCTTCCCTAGAACCGCCCAGTGTGGTCGCCAGCCGTCCCACAGAAATTCGATCACAGCTAGCACCACTGCGATGCCGATGCCCGGAATGGCTCCAAAAACGGCCACGCCGGCCGTGCATAGGATCGATAACCAGAACTCCCACTGCTGGATGCGATAGATTCGGGCGAGATCCGCGATCTCGAACAGGCCTATTGCTGCAGCAATGACCACAGCCGCGAGTGCCGCATAGGAAAGATTCTTGAACAGGCCCGGTACGGCGACGATCACCAGCGCGACCACCAGCGCTCCGACAACGCCGGTCAGCTGCGTTTTCGCTCCGGCCGCCTCGGCTACCGGTGTTCTTGACGAGCTGCTGCTGATTGGGAATCCCTGGAAGAAGCCGGCAGCAAGATTTGCTGCTCCAAGGCCGATCATCTCCTGGTTCGGGTCGACTCGTGTGCCCGTCCGCGCCGCAAATGTGCGCGACAGCACGCTAGTGTCGGCGAATGCGACGATGGCGACCGCGGCGCCTCCCATCAGGATCGGCACGATGTCGCTGGCCTGCAGCCACGGAACAGCAAATTGCGGTAGGCCCTGCGGCACCGGCCCGAGCACTTTCACGCCATATCTTTCGGAGAGCTCGAACCACGCAGCGACGAGCGTCGCCGCAATGACCGCGACAAGGATCGCTCCCATTCGCTTGTGTGCCTTGAGCACTAGGATCACCAGCAACGTTCCGCCGCCGAGCGCTGCGCCTGCCCAATTGGCCTTACCATCGAGGATCGCCTGACCGATCGCCAAGAGGTCGCGGAGGGGTCCTGTGCTCTCGATCGAAAATCCGAACAACTTCGGTAGCTGGCTAATCAAAACTGCCAGCGCGATGCCGTTCATGTAGCCGTAGCGGATCGGTTTCGAGAGCAGTTCTGTTACGAATCCAAGCCGCACGATCCCGGCGCCAATGCAGACGGCGCCGGCGACGAGCGCCATCGCGCTCGCGATTGCGATCGAACGATTTGGATCGGTCCCGGCCGTCGCGAGCACGACCCCAAGAATGATCGGCGCGAGCGACGAATCCGGTCCCAAGACCAGGATCCTGCTCGGCCCGAAAACCGCATATGCCAGCAGTGGAACGATAGTTGCATAGAGGCCGTAGATGGCCGGGACGCCTGACGCGACCGCATAGGCAATGCCGACTGGTACCAGCATTGTCGAAAGCACGATTCCGGCGACGACGTCGTTGCGCAGCCACGACAATTGGTATTCGCGGAGCATCCGCAGTCCCGGCACCCAGTCCGAGCGGCTTTTCGCCCGGGGCGAGCCGATCGCGCTCCCGCTTCTCGCTGTGGCGCTTGATCCCACTCTGCCGTCCTCTCGACCGGTCTCGGAAGCTCAGAAGTGCTCCCGCACCAGCCTCACCTTATGAAAGTTCAACTTGTCGTTATATCGACGCTTATTCGACCGTTTGGGCAGATGAATTTTGTCGCCTTTGACCCTCTTATAGGGAATCTGGGACAATATGTGCTTGATGCCGTTCAGCCGCGCCCTCTTCTTGTCGTCGCTGCGCAGCACATACCATGGCGCCGGCGGATGGCTGGTCGCTTCGAACATCGCGTCTCTCGCGCGCGAATAATCGTACCATTTGGTATAGGACTTGAGGTCCATCGGGCTTAGCTTCCACTGTTTCAGGGGATCGTTGATTCTGTCTTTCAGACGACGGTCCTGTTCCTTCATTCCGACCTCAAGCCAGAGCTTGATGAGGATGACGCCCGATTCCACCAACCAGCGCTCGAACTTGGGCACATTCTGGAGGAAGCGCTCAACCTCCTCCTCCTTAGTGTATCCCATCACGCGCTCGACGCCGGCCCGGTTGTACCAACTGCGGTCGAAGATCACGATCTCGCCGCCTGCGGGAAAATGCGCGATATATCGCTGGAGATACAGCTTCGAGCGCTCGCGCTCGTTCGGCGCACTTAACGCCACCACGCGGAATGTTCGTGGACTGACTCTTTCAGTCAGACGCTTGATCAACCCGCCCTTTCCGGCGGTATCCCGGCCTTCGCAGACGATGATGACGCGCGCGCCCGTAGAGCGCACCCAATCTTGCAGATGACAGAGCTCAACTTGAAGCTTCCGCAGCTTATTTTCATAGTCCTTGCGACCGAGCTCGTCCGACTTGGTTGTGGTCGGTTTACGGAGCTGTTTGCCCTGCCTATTTTTCTTCTTTGTTTTGATTGTCTGGAACTGCTCCGGCGCTTGGACATTCATCGCGGCCTCCATGATCAGCCCCTGGCCCAATCATGCATCGTCGGACCGCGGTATCGGGTTTTGACCTGATTTGCCGGCGGTTCTTCATGGCGGAGTGGGAGTCCGTTCAACTCAGCATTCTACGAGTTTGATTTATTTGGATTATCCGTCAGGAGCCGTGCGCCATCCCCACATTCGTCCCAACGTTGCGGGTTCGAGCTCTCTTTTATGTCTGCTTTCGACCCAAAGCGGACATCAGCCGACCCGTCGCGGCCAATCACAACGCAGGCGGGTGACCGAAGTGGCCCTGGTTTCGTTCGGTGTTGGTGGATTCGTTCAGCCGGCGAGCTTCAGCGCCTCACCGATCATAGCGGTCAGCCTGGGATCGAAGATCCCACTTCTGAAGATTCCGGCCTGCCGTGAATTCGAAGTGCGAGAGGGCGGCGCGGGCCTCCGTGATGCTTCCTGAATAGTTGGCTTTGGAGGTCTCGGAATTCTTTGCCTCGCGGGTCGGCGCGGCCCTCATGTCCCGAGCGGGCCGGCTACGGCGGGAAAGTGCGGCATCAGACAGCAGTCAAACTGCGGTCCCCGAAACTAGCGCTCAGGGACAATCCGTATCGAGTCTATAGGACTCGCGCTCGCACGCATTATGGTCGTCGCTTCGGCGATCAGCTCATCGAGCGGCCTTGAGTCGAAGCCTTCGCAGCCTGGCTGCAGTTCCAGGTCCGTCTCCACACACAGGATAATGCGCCGTTCGCGGCCGTCGAACTCCCACTCATGCCAGCATCGCAATACGTGGCGGTCATTGTCCGGCCGCTCAGCAAGATTGCGATCCCGGTTCACACCTCGGCGGCCCAGCAATTGACTGGAATTGTTTCATTCCAGCGAAGCGCAGGATTAAATCGGTATTGGGTCGAACAGTACGGACACAGAATATCCGGCAACTCTCCCATGTTCAGGTAGACGTGCGGATGATCGTGAGGAGGTAGCACGCCCATGCAGTCAAAAGCGGTGACGCCGATCTCGATGCTAGTCACTCCCATTTCGTTGAAGAACAGGGGTGCTGCAGAAGGGAAAGGCTCGCCGTTTGCCATGAGTCAAAGGATCTTGTTTTCCATCCATTGCCGCAC
This sequence comes from Pseudomonadota bacterium, assembly GCA_046731515.1. Classification (GTDB taxonomy): domain Bacteria; phylum Pseudomonadota; class Alphaproteobacteria; order Sphingomonadales; family Sphingomonadaceae; genus Sphingomicrobium. The sequence goes on from JBKPLG010000032.1 coordinate 10,272, forward strand.
GTCGTCTTCGGCGTCGGCCTGCGTCAACGAGCAGCGTTCCTTGACCATGGTGACCAGCTGCCGATCGTTCTTGATGGTCGACGCATCGAAATGGGTGAGGAAGGGCCAACGTGCTTGAGCTTCGACCATGTAGCCTCTTTTGCGTCGAACGACATCCTGACTCTCTCCGCCGCTAAAACCAAACATAGCCGCTTCCTCTCGAAAAATAGACTGTAAGTTTTCATATAGTAGGTGGTTTAGGTAATTGCGAGCGCTGGGCCAAAAATATTAATCGTGGCGAACGTCTCTATTTTTTTATTTTTGGCCTATATTGCAATTATGGAAGATCGTGCCTATCTGTTTCTTGCTACCAGTCGGTATCGACGGTCTTAGGCGCTAAGCCGCACCTTTCTCCATCTTTGACGCCTCCTAGCCGCGAGACGGCCAATTAGGGCTGTTTCAGCAAAGAAGGACAAGATCATGAAACTCTTTGGCACCGTAAAGTTGTACGACGAAATCAAGGGCTATGGCACGATCAAGCCAGAAGCCGGTGGCGACGAGCTGCGCTTCGAGAAGAGCGCCGTCCACTGGGGCGATGTGACGACCCCGAAGGTTGAGCGCCGCCTCTCCTACGAAGTCGGCAAGAACGGCAGCGGCGACGCCTGCGCCATTAATCTGCAGCCGGCGTAATCGAATATGAGCTGGGAAGGGATGGTCCGTCCAGCGC
>JBKPLG010000033.1:0-5880 GCA_046731515.1 Pseudomonadota bacterium
CGATCCGGGCAGCGACTTCCAGGACCTCGCCGAGGGCGAGACCCGCGAGGTGGCGTTCGACTACACCGCCACCGACAGCCACGGGGCGACCTCGACCAGCGGCACGGTGACGGTGACCGTGACCGGCACCAACGACACGCCTACCTTGGAAACAGCGATTAGCGATCAGTCGTCGGACGAGGACAGTGCGTGGAACTTCGCCGTTCCAGCGGGCACCTTCGCGGACGTCGATAACGGCACCGTGCTGATTTATAGCGCGACGCTCGGCAATGGCGATCCGCTCCCGGCCTGGCTGAGCTTCGATCCAGATACTCAGATTTTCTCTGGGACGCCGCCGACGGACTTCAACGGTGCGCTCGACATCAAAGTCACGGCGAGCGACGGAATGGACAGCGTCAGCGACACGTTCCAGCTCACCATCAACGCGGTCAATGACGGTCCGACAAACGGTATGGCTGCGAGTTATGCCGCCACCGAAGACACAGCGCTCAAGCTCGCGGGCCTCTCCGTATCCGACGTAGATGCAGGGACTGGGACGATCACCGTCACGCTCACGGTATCGGGCGGGACGCTCATGGCCGCGAACGGCGGTGGAGTAACGGTGTCGGGTTCGGGAACAAACAGTATCGTTCTTTCCGGCACGACCGCCGCGATCAACGCGTACCTTGCGGCCGCGGCCACTCAGCCGAGCTTTGCTCCAGTCGCCGATTCAACGGCCAGTGTCACGCTTACCATGACGACGAGCGATAATGGCAATACGGGTTCGGGCGGTCCGCTCGGCGACAGCGACATGCGCACTATTTCGATCACTCCGGTGAACGACGCGCCGGTGAACACGGTGCCGGGGGCGACCCAGTCAGCGACCGCCGGCACTGCACTGACGATCGGCGGCGTTTCGGTCTCCGACATCGACAACGCCAGCCTGACCACCACGATCAGCGTGGCCCATGGTACTTTGAGCGTCACGTCGGTTCCTGGACTTACCGTCACCGGCAATGGCACGGGCAGTGTGGTGCTGAGCGGCGATCAAGCTCTGATCAATTCGGCCCTTGCCAACCTCAGCTACATTGCGACGGCGGGCTACAGCGGCAGCGACAGCTTGTCCGTGAGTACGTTCGACGGAGCGCTCACCGACCTCGATAGTGTTGCGATCAGCGTCACCGCCCCGAGCGCCGCGCCGACAGACGTAATTTTCACGCTCGCGGCCAGCACTGGAGGGCTGACGGGGAACGGCATCAACAGCGGCGTTACACTCGGTTCCTTCACTGCGGCGGACGTGGACAGCTCGAGCTGGACCTTCTCCATTGGATCCGTGTCGGGCCAGACATTGCCGGCAGTGACCGTCAGCCCGGCCTCGGGGGGGAGCGTGAACCTGGTGACCAACGGCACGATCGCCGCAGGCAATTACCAATTCACGATCACCGCGACCGACGCCCAGGGAAACAGCATTACTGAAACATACACCCTGTCAGTCGGCACCAACGGCGGCGACACGGCTGCATTCTTCACGATCAGCGCGGGGACAGACATCAGTCTCGGGCTGAACGGCGGCGACACCATCAATGGCGGCAATGGCGACGACGCCCTCGTGGGCGGTCAGAACATGGACACTCTGAATGGCGGGCTCGGCAACGATCAGCTCATTGGGGGCGCACAGAACGATACGTTCGTCCTGAACACTGCGTTGAATGCGTCGACGAACGTGGACAAGATCCTCGATTTCGATGCCAACAACGGCGACCAGATCGCACTAGACGACGCCATCTTCACCGCGATTGGAGCGACGCTCGATGCGACGGAATTCCGCGCCAGCGCAGGGGGCAATGCGGCCGACGCTAACGACTTCCTTCTCTACGACACGGCGACCGGCAATCTGTACTACGATGCCGATGGCAATGGCAGCGGCGCAAAGGTGCTGGTCGCTACACTCACGGTGACGGCGGGTACGGTCGACACGACGGACTTCATCATCGTCTAGTCGGCGCGCAGACGGCTCGTCAGACCTGTCGTTATCGGGCAGATTGGATAGCCTGAAATCCGGCGGGGGCGGTGAGCATGAATGGAATCGACCTTCTTTTCCAATTGTTTGCGCTGCTGCTCGGCTTGTCGATCGCCGAGCTGCTCATCGGCCTCGCGCGCAGTTGGCGCATCAGCGCCGGCGTCACCAAGACTCGGGCGCATGTCCGCATCGGCTGGCTGGTACCTTTGCTCGGATTGCTGCTGCTGTGCGACCAGACGCATTTCTGGGTTAGCGCCTACGGCATCCGCGCCCAACTGCACTTCAGCTATTGGACCCTGCTGGTCATCCTGGCGATCATCGGCGGCTATTACATCCTCTCGACGTTCGTCTTCCCCGACGATCCCGCCGACTGGCCCGACTTTGACGAGTATTATCTTGCGACCAACCGCATCGTGGTCGGCGGCATGTTCGCGGTGAACTTCGCGACCCTTGCGCACCTTGGCTATCAGATCCAGCACGGGCTCGATCCCTCGAAACTCCCCTTCGCGCAGCACTGGACGTCGCTGACGGCCTTATTCCTCTACTTTCCGGGCCTGGTCGCGCTGTGGTTCGTCAAGTCGCCGCGGGCGAACCTCATGCTTCTTCTGTTCATGATCGGGCTGCTCCTGTTCGGAGCCTATGGTTCGGCTTTCTAACTCGAATGCGAAGGGCCGTCGCGGCGCGCACGGAAGTAGGATTCTCCAGGGGAGAAGTTGACGAAACCGTGCCGCGCGCATGCGGGAGGCAATGGTTTTGCCTTCTCGCGCATCACCCCTGATACGTCGTGCGATTGCCAAAATCGCAGCTGACGATCGGTCGTGGAACGTCGGCAGTCGCCGTCGTCAGCCAGCATTCGTCGAACAGCGAACAGTAGCAGGCTTCGACTTTAAGATTTGTCCGCAGTTGGTTCAGATGGTCCCAAGCCGACTGCAGCTCGCCGCCCGCTGGGCGCGGCCAGGATAGCAATTTTCGGCGCTCCCCGGCCGGCATCATGCTCGGCGCGATTCCGCCGGTGACGATACCTGCGTCGACCCGCCGAGCTGCCTTGGCATCGGGTGGCAGAAGGTCCTGGTAGTTGCGTACCGGCCGCCCATCCTGCAGCAGCTCGAACCACACGATCCGAGCCGGGCCGGTACCGGCGTTGCGGACCGCAAGGTAGATTTCCGCCTTCCCGTCGTCGTCGACATTGCCGGTATCGAACTGCAGCAGCGGCACCGAATTGGCGCGCACCAGCCGCGAATTCTGTTCGACAAGCTTTTCCATCGTCTTGCCCGTGTGCAACGATACGTAGAGCGAACCGGCCGAAACCAGCACCACCGCGACCGCGATGGCGATATCGAACCAGCGATGCGCGGCCCGATGCGTGCGAGCGGAACGGTGAGTGTGAGGCGGTTCCGGGGCTTCGATCATCGCGTGCGAGCCATGTCTTCGTTCCGTTGATGCGGCGAGGGCTGATCATTCGCCCTCCAGTCCATCAGGACGGATCAGCTATCTCAATTCAGGGTTTGTAGGACAGCGTTATTTCTAGTGTCGATTTTGGGGGGAAATCGGCAGACACCGCATTCGTTCCACTCCGCGCGGGTGTATCGCCTTTCCGTTATTGAGGAGGGCTTCGGCCATGGAAGAACAACGTCCGCCGCAAGTGCGCGCCGACCGCGGCAGCGTCCTCATCGCTGCCTCAATCATCGGAGCTGCGCTCGTTCTCTCCTGGGGGCTGTCGAGCAGCCAGCCGCGTTACCAGCTTGCGGCTTCCGGCGAAACGGTCGTGCGGATGGACACGGACAGCGAAGAACTCATCGCCTGCAATCAGCAGCGCTGCGCCCGAGTCGAACCGCCGGACCGGGCGAAAACCTTCGGGCCGCTAACCGTTCAATTTGACTCCAAGCCCCAGCGTGCGCTGCCAAAGAGCAACGCGCAGACAAACCAGACACCCTAGATACATCTTGTGCCCGCAATGGGTGGATAGTGGACATCAGACGTCATTCGCCGACTGATCTTTGAATTCACGTCCCTCGTCTTGCGCGGGCACGCGTTTGGACGCAGCATCCGGGCCGAGGGGCAGCGGCCGATGGCGAGCATTTTCTTGAGCTACGACCATGACGATATCGGACGCGCGACGCCAATCGCATCCGCACTTCAGGAGGCCGGCCACTCAGTTTGGTGGGATCGGCACATCCACGGTGGCGCTGAATACAATAGCGAGATCGAAGATGCTGTGGCAGCGGCCGACGTTGTAGTGGTCCTCTGGTCCGAGCGATCGATACGTTCGGCCTGGGTTCGTGACGAGGCAGCGGAAGGGCGCGACCGGGGCAAGCTTGTTCCAGTCGCGCTGGACAGCGCGAAACCGCCGATGGGCTTTCGTCAGTTTCAGACCATTCCGTTCGAGTGGCGCGGTCGCAAGAAGAGTCCGCAACTCGTCGAACTACTTCAAGCGGTCGAGAAAGTCGCCGGAACAGAACTGACGCACAAACCGGCAATGTCGCCGGCGAGACCGCACCAAAGACGTATCATACCCTTGGCTCTACTCGCATCAGCCGCAGGGGCGATAATTCTCATAGCGATTGGGCTGTTGATCTGGCACCCGTGGGCGTCGCCGCCGCGGAGTATAGTCGCCGTCGTGGCAGCTGATAGCGCTCGTGCTTCTCATGAGTTGACCGGAAATCTTCTGGCGCAACTCGGGCAGCTTCAGTCGGCAAAGCCGGATATGCTGCAGCTTGTTGGCGCGAATGCACGGAAGCGAGCCGGCCTGGCCTTCGAAGTCGCTGCAACCACCGAGGGACAGCACGCACGCGCGAATCTCCTATTGATCGACGGCAAGAGCGGAGGCGTGCTCTGGTCGAAGTCTTTCGACCGGCCCACTGCTCAGACCGGCGACCTGCAGCAAGAAGTCGCCTACACGGCTGCGCAGGTCTTGAATTGCGCAACCGACGCATACGGCTCAGCTCGCGTGAAGCTCCAGCCGCAAATTCTCAAACTTTACCTTGGAGGCTGCGCCGATCAGGCTGCTTCGATCGGGGCGTCGTCTGATCTGATGGGCATCTTCCGGCGGGTGGTGGACGCCGATCCGACTTTCGAAGGCGCCTGGACGAACCTGCTCCTCGCCGACATGGACGCTTTCGCTGGCGGGCCCGAGGATGCCGAAGGAGCGGCGCGTTTGCGGCAGGACATTGCCGCCGCCAGGAAGCTCCACCCGAACCTTGCGCAGGCTTATGTTGCGGAAGCTTTTCTTCTTCCACCAAATGCGTTTCAAAAACGGATGCAGCTGGCGGAGCGCGCCGTTTCAGTGGCCCCTGATCAATCGGCGCCTCTGGTGCTGCGATCCGAGACAATGTTCGCCACCGGAGAAGTCAACTACGCGGTGGACGACGCGGGTCGCGCCGCACAGATAGATCCGATCACGCCGCGGGTTCGCAGTTGGTACATTGTGATTTTGGCCGATTCAGGAAGAACGGAGGCCGCGCTCAAGGAATTGAAGGCCGCCGAGCGTCTGTGGCCTGGCGCGACGTCTCAGTCATTCATGCGATTCCGTGTTCACATGCGATACGGCGACCCGCGCATTGCATTAGAGATGCTTCGCGGCGATGCCGCCGGAATTCCGGCCGGCTGGGCCGGCGCACAAAGCTTTCTAGAGGCGCGTCTGAATCCAACCGTGGACAATGGCAGAAAAGCGATTGAGGACGCGAGACGAATTTATACGCGTGAGCCTGACGTCTATCCACATCTCGTCCAGACCCTCGGCGAATTCGGCACCGTCGACGAGCTGCTGACGTTCCTCACTCAGGATCCGACCTCCTATCAGGCCGCGAACGTGGTTCCATACATGTTCCAACCGATGTTCCGGAAGTTCTGGCGCGATCCGCGCTCCCTCATCTATGCGAAAC
>JBKPLG010000034.1:0-20353 GCA_046731515.1 Pseudomonadota bacterium
TAACGCCCGGCGGTGCGCCCCTAGCTTCGGCGAAGGTGCATCAGGGATAGTGCCACAGAAAGGACACCGCCCGCCTTCGGACGGGTAAGGTCGAAAGGGTGCGGCAAGAGCGCACCGCGAGGACGGCAACGTCTTCGGCACGGTAAACCCCACTGGGAGCAAGACCGAATAGGGGCGGCGGATGAGCTTGGTTCCGGCTCGTCGCCCGGGTTGGTTGCTGGAGGGGCGGGGTAACCCGTCTCCTAGAGGAATGGCCGCACAGTCACGCTCTTGAGAGTGCGACGGACAGAACCCGGCTTATAGGCTCTCTGGCATACATCGCCCCGCTCGCAATAGCGGGGCGATTTTTCTAAGTGGATTGTGATGGCGAGGCAGAAGAGATCTGACGACTGGGGATTTCCGCGCTGGCGGGCTTACGCGAAGGGTCGCGATGCGGCGAAGCTGCGCCTATGCGACCGTGAAGGTTGCAGTGAGGTCGGCGACCGTCCTGCACCCAAGGCCCCGAATAGTCGGGAGCGTTGGTTTTTCTGCGAAGCTCATGCGGCCGAATACAACAAGAATTGGAACTATTTCGCGGGCTTGTCTCGCGAGGAAGCGGCTCGTCGGGCAGCCGAAGAGGAGAAAGGAGCTTCGGGCTTTCGCCAGTCGGCGCAATGGAAATGGGCCGGACCTGGCGATGGTAGCCGTAGCCGTGATGAGATGCGTGCGCTGAGTGCTCTGGAGCTTGATAGCGACGCCGATTTCAAGGCCGTCAAGGCGGCGCACCGTCGGCTAGTGAAGGAAAACCATCCTGACTTGAGGCCCGGCGACCTTGAAGCCGCGAAACGCTTCAAACAGGTCCAGGCGGCCTACGACGTTCTGAGAAAAGCGGAAGACCGGAAGAACGGCAAAGCCGCTTAGGCTGCGGCCGCGTAGCGCTCCGCCGTCTGTTTCACGAGCGCGATCATATTGGGCACACCTTGGGTGCGGTTGGCGCTGAGGTGCTTCCTTAGCTCGAATGGTGCAAGTGCCTCGTGCACATCCATCTCCGCGACTTCAGCGGCCGGTTTGTCCTGCACTGCCGAGAGGATCAGCGCGACGATACCCTTGGTGATCGCGGCATTGCTGTCGGCGAGGAAATGGAGCCGTCCATCGAGTGCGGTTGGATAGACCCACACGGCCGCCGCGCATCCGCGGACCTTGGTGGCGTCGGTCTTGAGCGCATCGGGCATCGGCTCGAGCTGGCGTCCGAGGTCGATCAATAGGCGATATCGGTCCTCGGCATCGACCAGCTGATATTCCTCGAGAATGCTGCTGAGGGGCGGAAGTCCAGTCACTCAGGCGAGATAGTGCGCCCGCCCTCCAGAGTCACCGGTCGCGCAACTCGTCGATCTGACGAGAAAGACTATTTTCTTTGTCCACCGTGATCCGCTCCAGGACTTTAATTCGTTCCTTGAGCTCTTTCACCTCATCGCGGAGACGCAGGTTTTCGCTATGCTCTTGCGCTGCAATTCCGGCCTCACCCCCGCGACGGCCGTGACGGCCGTATCCGTATTTTGCCCTTATGATCGATGCGACCATCACGATCGCGACGATCATCACCACCATGATTTGACCGCCATCCATCAGGCTTTGTCCTCCGCGCCAATCTGGTCGCGCTCACGAAGTGCTTCGATCTGCGCCGCAGTTTCAGCCCCGCGGTCGGTAACGATTCGCTCGAGCACGTGAATACGGTCCTGGAGCTGCTTGACCTGTTGGCGCAGCCGGGCGTTTTCCTCAGTCTCCATCGAGCCCGCCTCTCGGTCGGAACGATGGCGTCCGCCTATGCGGTGTCGAAGGAGGCTGAACATGAAGATCATGAACAGCAGCGCAAGAACGAATTCAAACGGGTTCATTTGCCTCTTCCGCTAACTGTCGGATGATCTCGTTACGCAGTGCGCTCGATTCAAGCTGCCGGCTCGCCGCCCGCGGGCTCGGCCTTACGGTCGATCCTCGGCTGTTGGCGGAGGGCCTCGATCTGGGCGGCCGTTTGTGCTCCGCTGTCCGTGACGATCTGTTCCAGAACACGTATCCGCTGCTCGAGTTCGGCGTTGCTCGCTGCATATTGCGCGGCCTTTTCCGCCGCGAGACGCGCATCTACTTCAAGCTGCTTTTCGCGCAAGGAGAAGAACCGCTTGGCGAGATAGATGACCAGGCTCGCCAGGCCGGCGACGACGATCAGCAGCCCAAAAACGTCACCGGGTCCCATTAGGCGCGGCCTCCCTTGTCGACGTGAAGCGCGTCGATTTCGAGCGCGAGCTTTGACGGCGGGTCGGTGATGATTCGCTCGATCGTTTCAAGCCGGTCCTTGACCGAGCCCAACTCTGCACGGAGCTGAGCATTCTCCTGTGTCAATAGCTTGATCCGCTCCGCCGCTTCGCGATCCGTCTTGGGATGGATTGGCTGGCCCCAAGCGCCGTCGAGAGGATAGCCGTGCTTGATCCTCATCCAATTGTTGAACAGCCAACCGCCGACGGTGACCGCCACGATCAGGGCGATGGCGGGAAAGATGTTGCTGACGAAATTCAGCGCTTCCGTGATTTCCGGATTCATGCGTGTCGGTTCCCTTGGCTAGCGTAGTTGCTCGATTTCGCGGGCGAGCGATCGGTTTTCAGTCGTCACATAGCTCTCGATATCGGCCAAGCGGCGGTCGATATCGCGAAGACGGGATCGAATATCGCGTGCTGTACGTGTCGGCGATGCGCGGACACCCTGCCAGAACTGCCGCTCTTCACTATCGGTGAGCTCAAACTGGCGGGGCTTCGTCGGAGTGACCATCGCGGCGATGAAATAGAAGGGCAGGACTGATCCGCCGCTCATGAAGACGGCCGCGAGGAAGCACACCCGAACCAAGTTCGCGTCAAAGCCTGTGTAGTCGGCGATTCCGGCACAAACTCCGAAAAGCTTGCCATTGCGCTTGTCGCGATAGAAGCGGGTGCGGCTCGCAGGTTGCTCCGTCAGATACGGTGGCTCGCTGCGGCGGGCAGGCTCGGGATAGCGGTCGTCGGCCATTTCACTCGCCATCCGCAAGCAAGCGCTGGTTGTTCGCATCGCGGCCGGGCAGGCACTGCTGCCGCCAATTCGGATTCTCCGCGGTCATGATCCGTTCGATCGTGCAAAGCCGGTCATCCAGTCGGCGAGCGGCGTCGTGCAGTTCATCGAGCAGCTTTTCATCGCCCGCGGTCAGTGTCGCGGCCTGCTTCCACTTCGTCACATAATGGAAGATCAGCCATGGCAGGCCGATGAATAGGATCGGCACAACCGTAAGCGGGATCAGCACAGCTTCCCAATCGATCATTTATTTCCCCTTTGCTTGAGCGCTGCCTTCATAGCCTCAAGCTCTTTGTCGACCGACTCCGCGGCCTTCAGCTCAGCAATCTCCTCTTCAAGGCTCTTCGGCCCGGTCATTCCGAGCGCATCGGCACGGCCCTCGGCGAAGTCGGCTCGGCGCTCAAGCACTTCGAAACGGCTGAAGGCATCCTCGGTGCGGTTGCCGTTGAGCAGCTCGCGCGCCCGCGCCCGCGTGACCGCACTTTCGAAGCGGGTCTGGATCGCATTCTGCCGGGCACGCGCTTCGCGAAGCTTGCCTTGGAGCTTGGCGATGTCCCCCTCATAACCTTTCAACGTGTCGTCGATGACCTTGATCTCTTCGCGAAGCCCCTCGCCCATGTCAGCTGCCTTTTGCCGCTCGAGCAGCGCAGCCTTGGCGAGATCTTCGCGGTCCTTGCTCAGCGCGAGCTCGGCCTTTTCAGTCCAGCTTTTCTGCAGCTGGTCGAGGCGCGAGAGCGCGCGTCGCATTTCCTTACCGTCAGCGATGCACCGCGCGGCGCTGGCGCGCACCTCGACGAGAGTCTCCTCCATTTCGAGGATGACCATGCGTATCATCTTTGCCGGATCTTCCGACCGGTCGAGAAGCTCCGTGATGTTAGCCGCGAAAATGTCCCGCGACCGCGAGAAAATACCCATTCCAGCACTCCGACGTCGAAATTAGGGCCCTAAACTTGCCCTTTACCATACAAGACGCGTGCCAGATTTACGAAAATGGCTGCTATCGTGGAATCGATGGTTTTTGAGCTGGGAAAACGTGCGAAACGTCTTGCCAAAACATGGGATTCGGCACCAACAGTCGGCGCGTGGAACGCGCTGAGCAATTCATCGGCCAAAGCCTGGCATTCCTCGACGCTGTCGAACGTGCGAGCCGCGCCGCTCCGCTCAATCGGCCGGTTCTTGTCATAGGTGAGCGAGGCACCGGCAAGGAGTTGATCGCGGAGCGCCTTCACCACTTGTCCTCCCGTTGGGCTGGGCCGCTGATCATCATGAACTGCGCCGCCTTGCCAGAGAATCTGATCGAAGCCGAACTGTTCGGCCATGAGGCGGGCAGCTTTACCGGCGCGGCCAAGACCCGTCATGGCCGCTTCGAGGAGTCGGATGGAGGTACTTTGTTCCTCGATGAGCTCGGCACTTTGTCCATGCCGGCGCAGGATCGTCTTCTTCGCGCGGTCGAATATGGTGAGGTCACACGCATCGGCGCGTCCAAGCCGATCTCCGTCGACGTCCGGATTGTCGCCGCGACGAACGAGCACCTTCCCGCACAAGTGGACAAGGGCAGGTTCCGCGCGGACTTGCTCGATCGCTTGTCCTTTGAAGTTATTACTTTGCCGCCACTTCGTGCGCGCGACGGCGACGTTCCCCTTCTTGCCGAGCATTTCGGGCGCCGGATGTCGGTCGAGCTCGACTGGCCCAACTGGCCGGGCTTCACGTCACGCGCGATGGCGGAGCTCGAGGCCTATTCTTGGCCGGGAAATGTGCGCGAATTGCGTAATGTTATCGAACGCGCGGTTTACCGGCACGAAGATCCCGAGCGAGCGATTGACGAGATTATCTTCGATCCATTCAATTCACCTTGGGCGCCCCCCAGAGTTGAATCCGCTGCTGCATCGGTCTCGACGGCAACTATCAATCATCGAGACGAGCAGGAATCGCCGGTGCACCTCGTAACTTCTGGTTCTGGTCCGGTGCCGGCAGCCTCCACGAGCGACTTCCGCGCCGCCGTCGCGACATATGAGCGCCAACTTCTCGAAGACGCGCTAAGGCGCAACCGTTTCAATCAGCGGGCGACTGCATCAGCGCTGGGCCTCAGCTATGATCAGCTGCGTCACGCGCTGAAACGCCACAAGCTCCAGGATACAGCCGCCTAACCGACGGGACCCGGCGTACACGGCCGCCGTTTAGCCAGCGTTTGCGGACGTTGAACGGCATTCGGCGGCCGTTCGAAGCATAAAGCAGCATTCAGGGGCTGGTTTGTCGAAACGGGGCTGAAACGGCGGCCCGACGGGAGTATAGGTCGAGGTGCTGGTATGGAGGCTTGTATGAGAAGCCTGACTTTAGCCGCGGGCGTCATGACTTTGGTAGGTCCGCTTTCTGCGGCCAATGGCGCTGTTCTCACAATTGGCGGCCCACTTTCCCGACTTTGCTACGAATCGGCGCTTTCACAGGATGGCCGCTCGTCCGCTCTCGACGGTTGCACGCGCGCCCTTCACGAAGAAGGCCTGCGCGCTCCAGATCGTGCAGCGACGTACGTCAACCGCGGGATCGTGCATATGGTCGCTGGTCATGGACGGGACGCGGATGCAGATTTCGACGCCGCTTTGGCACTTGACCAGGACTTGTCAGATGCGTGGCTCAACAAGGGTTTCTTGAGGCTGCGACAGGGCAAGGGTCGTGAGGCGCTACCGCTGCTTCAACGGGGTATCGATCACGGAGCGCGTCGCCAGGCGCTGGCTTATTTTGCACGGGGCGTAGCCTACGAGCAGATGGGCGAGTTTCAGTCGGCCTACGCGGACCTGAAGCGGGCACGCGATCTCGAGCCGCGCTGGTCGCTGCCGAACGAATATTTGTCTCGCTACCAAGTCAGCAGTCGGTAGACTCGCGAGGTGCGCGCCGATCGTCGGGCGCGCACCTATTCCTCAGTGAGCGTTGGTCATCGCGAGCAGCATCGGGACCGACAGCAAAGTGTTGATTCGCGAGGTAACCATTGCTGTGCGCGCTGACTTCGCCTTCGTCGCGTCGTCCGCCTCGACCAGGCCGAGCGCCTTCTTCTGATTGGGCCAGATGATGACCCACACGTTGAAGGCCATGATCAGCGCGAGCCACATGCCGATGCCGATGAGCCGCGCCGTCGGCTGAAGCGTCAGCGCCTCGACCAATTCGCCATATGACCAGGCGAGGAGCAGTCCAGTCAGCACGGTGAACGCCGCGCCCCAACGGAAATAGAAGAGAGCACTGGGCGCGATGAACTTTGAGACCGCGGGTTTCAATTCAGCCGGCACTTTCGGCATCGTCGGGATCTGAACGAAATTGAAATAATAGAGCAGGCCGATCCACGTGATGCCGAAAAAGACGTGGAGCCACTGCAGCACGCCATTCACCACGTCGCCTGTTGGATTCGGCGAATAGCCGGAATTAGGAAAGACCGCGATCAGGATCGCGACCGCGAGACCGATGATCAGTACCAGGCCGAGATTGTCGAACAGCTTGCCCATTTACACCCCCTTTGTCGCAATGGTTCGCTCAGTCACCGTTCTTAGGGTTGAAATTCTCCCGACTGCAAGCATGTGAGGCTCGGGCGAGCGGGGAAAATAGCCGGGAACTTGGCCGCCTGGGCGGCATTGTTCCGGAACGTCAAGGAGTTGCAGGATCATGCCCTTCCAGCTGCCCGATTTGCCCTATCCGAAAGACGCTCTCGCGCCGCACATGTCGGCCGAAACGCTCGAATATCACCACGGCAAGCACCACCAGGCGTATGTCACCAAGACTAACGATCTCCTTCAACAGGAGAACGATCTTCAAGGCGCCTCGCTGATCCAGGTCGTGCGTGAGGCACGCGTCTCGGGAAACACCAAGCTTTTCGATAATAGCGCCCAGTTGTGGAACCACAGCTTCTTCTGGCAATGCCTCGCGCCTGCGGGAGGTCAGAAACCATCCGGAAAGCTCGCGCACCTGATCGATGATGCTTTCGGGAACACCGACACGCTGCTGCAGAAGTTGCAAGAGGAAGCGGTGAACCACTTCTCCAACGGTTGGGCTTGGCTGGTGCTTGACCGCGGGAACCTCAGGATCACTTCGCTCCACGATGCCGACACGCCCATCGTCCACGACGGAATGATGCCCTTGTTCACCCTCGATGTGTGGGAGCACGCCTATTACATCGACTATCGCAACGAACGGCCGAAGTTCGCGACGGCGGTCCTTTCGAACATCGTGAACTGGGATTTCGTCGGCGAAAATCTCGACGGTCATGGCTTCGAGCGGGCGAATCAGGAAGGTGCGCGCTCTCCGGAGCTTACTGCTTAAGGCGGTATCCCGTCCGGAACATCCAGGCGATGATGGCCATGCAGATGGCGATGATGAGCCCTGTGACGACCACACTCGACCAGACCGGGACGTCAGCGACGGAGTAGAAGCTCCAGCGGAAACCGCTGATCACATGCACGATCGGGTTGAAGAGCGTGATCGTGCGCCACGGCTCACCGAGCGCATTCACCGAATAGAAGGCGCCACCAAGGAAGGTGAGGGGCGTGATCACCATCATCGGAATGATTTGCAGCTGCTCGAAATTCTGCGCCCACACTCCGATGGCGAAGCCGAACAGACAAAAGCCGGCGCTGATCGCAACCAGGAACAGGATCATCGCAAGCGGGTGGTCGATATGTACGTCGACGAAGAAATAGGCGGTCGCAAGAGTCACGATCGCCAGGATCACCGACTTGGTAACGGCGGCCCCGACATAGGCGAGCACCGCCTCAAAGCTCGAGATCGGAGCTGAGAGCAGCTCATAGATTGTTCCCGTAAACTTTGGAAAATAAATACCGAAGCTGGCGTTGAAGATGGATTGCATGAAAACTGCAAGAAGTGTCAGACCAGGCACGATGAAGGCTCCGTAACTAACGCCTTCCATTGCCGTCATCCGGCTTCCAAGTGCCGATCCGAAGACCACGAAATAGAGTGCTGTCGTAATGACCGGAGTGATCAGGCTCTGCCAGAGGGTACGTCCCCACCGCGCCATCTCGAACTTGTAGATCGCGCTGATCCCGTGGAGATTCATGCGCGCGCTCCCGTCCGGTTGCGCCCTTCGTGCACCAGCTCGACGAATATCTCTTCGAGGCTCGACTGGTGCGTGGAAAGATCCTTGTAGGCGATGCCAAGATCGGTGAGCAGCCGCATCAGCGACGCGATTCCGGTGCGCTCCGCGTGGCTGTCGAACTCGTAGCACAGCACGTGGCCATCGTTCTCAAGGTGCAGGTTCCAGTCCGCGAGCTCGGGCGGAACGGACGTCAACGGATCGACGAGCATGATATCGAGCGTCTTGCGGCCCATCTTTGCCATCAGCGATTTTTTCTCGTCGATCGCGATGAGCTCGCCGCGGCTGATCACTCCAACCCGGTCGGCCATCTCCTCCGCTTCTTCGATGTAATGCGTGGTGAGAATGATGGTGGTTCCGCCGGAGCGAAGCTTGCGCACCAGATCCCACATGTCGCGACGCAGCTCGACGTCGACTCCGGCTGTCGGCTCGTCGAGGAACAAAATCTCCGGCTCATGGCTCAGCGCCTTGGCGATCATGACTCGTCGCTTCATTCCGCCAGAAAGATGCATCATGATCGTCTTGCGCTTGTCCCACAGTGACAGTCGCTTCAGGAGTTCCTCGATTTTTGCCGGATTCGCCGGCTTGCCGAACAGTCCGCGCGAAAAGGTGACGGTGCGCCAGACAGGCTCAAAGGCTTCGGTCGTCAGCTCCTGGGGGACGAGCCCGATCCGCTCTCGTGAGTGCCGATAGTCGGTTTGCCAATTCTTGCCGTCGACGAGCACTTCGCCTTCGGAAGGAGTGACGATGCCGCAGACGATGTTGATCAGTGTTGTTTTGCCCGCGCCATTCGGGCCGAGAAGCGCGAAAATCTCTCCGCGGTTGATGTCGAGGTCGACGGATTTCAGCGCATCGACGCCGGTGCCGTAGGTTTTCCGCAGGCCGCGGATCGACAGGATCGGTTCACTCATTCGATTGGCCCCGGTTCAATACGTTTGGCCTCTTCGCGCATCAGTCCGTGGCGCAGGAGCATGGGGATATTGGCCCCGGCAAAGATCAGAGTAGCTGGTGCGACGAACCAAAGCTTGAAGGCGACCCAGGCGTCGGTCGACACGTTTCGCCAGACAACTTCGTTAAGGACCGCGAGAAAGACGAAGAAGATCGCCCAATTGCGCGTGAGCTTGCGCCAGCCTTCGCTGCTGAGGCCCGGGTAAGCACTTCCGAGCACCTGCTGGAGAAGGGGCCGATCCGTTGCGAGGCCGAAGCCGAGGATGCCAGCGACCAGCGTATAATACAGCGTTGGCTTCATCTTGATGATCCACGCCTTGTGCAGGACGATCGTGAGGCCGCCGAGCACCAGCACCATGACCCCCGAGAACCACAGCAACGGCGAGATGCGGCCATAGCGGAGCGCCGAAAATAGCATCGCTGCCACGATGGCGATCATGAAGGCGCCCGTCGCGACGAAGATTTTCAGCACCGCCGGTACCGGCGCCAGGAAATTGACCAGGAAGAAGACCAATAGGGGCCCGAGGTCGATCAGGAGTTTTGCGGTGCCTTGCGGCTCGGCTTTCTCGCTCATTCGGGCGGCAATCCCGCAATGGCGCGAGCCACCGCTCGCGGATCGAAGGGACGCAGATCGTCGACTTTCTCGCCGACCCCGATCGCGTGGATCGGGAGGCCGAACTTCTCGGCCGCGGCGACGAGGATTCCGCCGCGAGCCGTCCCGTCGAGCTTGGTCATGATGAGGCCGGTCACGCCCGCGCTCTCGCGAAACACCTCGACCTGCGCAAGTGCGTTCTGACCGGTGGTTGCATCGAGCACTAGCAGCACGTCATGCGGTGCCTCAGGATTGAGACGGCCCAAGACCCGACGGATCTTTGAAAGTTCGTCCATCAGATGGCTTTTGTTCTGGAGGCGCCCGGCCGTATCGACGATCAGAGCGTCGATACCCGTCGCCGTCGCCTGTTTGACTCCATCGAAGACGATTCCAGCCGCATCGCCGCCCTCTTTGCCCGCGATTACCGGCGCGCCGATCCGGTCTCCCCAGATTTGCAGCTGCTCGATCGCCGCCGCTCGGAACGTGTCGCCCGCCGCGAGCAATACGCCATAATCCTGCTCCTGAAGCCAACGGCCGAGCTTGCCGATCGTGGTGGTTTTGCCGGAACCGTTGACACCGATCACCAGGATCACATGCGGACGCGGAAATCCCCACACTTCCAGCGGTTTGGCGACGGGTGCCAAGATCTTTTCAATCTCTTCGGCGAGAATCGTCCGGAGCCCGCGCTCGTCGAGCCGCTCGAATTTCTGGCGGGCGATGGCTTCGCGAATCCGATGCGAGGCTTCCGGACCGAGATCGGAGGCGATTAGTGCTTCCTCGATGTCGTCGAGGGTCGCTGTATCGAGGGCGGCGCGGCTGGCGAGTCCAGTGAGATTGTCGGCTACTCGCTCCGCAGTCTTGGAAAACCCGCCGCGCAGGCGGTCGAGCCAACTCATGCAATCATGCCCAGGAGATGATCGCCTTCACGCCTGGTGATCAGAGCCTCGACGACCTGACCGCGCTTCGCTCCGGCAAGATACGCGGGTGCAAAGCTGTCGCTGTGACCCTTGCCTTCGCCTTCGATGAGCACATGCTGGGTCGTACCGACCAGACTGTCGAGCCACCTGATGCGCCGGTTGGCCGCAGCTTCACGCAGCCGGGCAGAACGAGCTTTTACGACATCCCGACGTACTTGAGGCATTCGCGCTGCGGGCGTGGTGGGGCGCGGCGAGAACGGAAAGACATGCGCAGCGATGATGTCGCAGTCATCCAGTAGTTTCAGAGAGTTCATTGCCATTTCCTCAGTCTCGGTAGGAAATCCGGCAATGAGATCTGCACCGATCGTAGCGTCCAGCCGAGCGGCTTTGATTCGCTCGACTGTGCGCACGGCGTCGGCAAGGCTGTGGCGCCGCTTCATGCGTTTCAGAACCAAGTCGTCGCCGGCCTGCAACGACAGGTGGAAATGCGGCATCAGTCTCGGCTCGCCCGCGATAAGCTCGAACAGCGCCCCGTCCATCTCGATGCTGTCGAGGGATGACAAGCGCAGCCGTTGAAGCCGCGGTTCGGCGGCAAGCAAGCGCTGACACAGGGCGCCAAGGCCGCCTTCGTAATCGGTAATGTCCACCCCGGTCAGGACAATTTCCCTGGCGCCCCGGTCGATCTCGCGTGCGACTGCGTCGCGGATGGCCTCGAACGGCAAGGAGCGGCTCGGTCCGCGCGCTTGCCAGATGGAGCAAAAGGTGCAGCGGTGGTCGCAGCCAGTCTGGACCGCGACGAAGCTTTTCACTCGGTGCATGAAGCCGGCGGGTACCGGCGTCATGACGTCATTTGCCGCCAATGCACTGAGCTTGCGGGAGTTTCCGATGACACGCGAAACCTCCAGCATCGTTTCGAATGCACCCGGATCGAGCTCAGCGGCGCAGCCTGTCACCAGGATCTTTGCGGTGGGCCGCTCGCGATGTGCGTGGCGGATCGCCTGCCGAGTCTGGCGCACCGCCTCATTGGTCACCGCGCAGCTGTTGATGACGGTCCAGTCCTCGTCCGCCGACGCAAGGCGTGCAATTGTCTCGCTCTCCGCGAAGTTGAGCCGGCAGCCGAGCGTAATTGTCTGGACGCTCATGAAAGCGCTTCCAGGTTCAGTTCGCCGCTGAACACGTGGGTTGCAGCGCCCCACATCCGGATCGGCTGGCCCGGCTCCCAGGCGATGATCAGCGACCCGCCGGGCATTGTCACCTTGACGGGCGAGGTTGCGCGCTTGCTGGTGATCGCCGCCACGGCCGTAGCGCAGGCGCCGGTCCCGCAAGCCAGCGTCAATCCTGCACCACGCTCCCAGGTCTTGAGTCGGATCCCGTCGGTCTTGATCTGCGCAATGTTGACGTTGACGCGCTGAGGAAAGGCCCTGTCCATCTCGATCCGGGGACCAAGCTCCTCCACGGGAACAGTCTCCAGATCGTCCACGAAGAAAACCACGTGCGGATTGCCGACATTTAGGGCGATCGGATGCTCGAGCCCGTCCCATGCCATTGGCACGACGCTCGTATCCATCGGAAAGGCGAGGGGCACCTCGTCCCAATCAAAGCGCGGCTCGCCGACACTGACCTCGACTTCCGCTCCGAGATCCTCGCCCTCGAGCAGGCCGCCGTCGCTGTCGATCTTCCCCGCGCCCGTAAGCTGCACGACACAACGTGTTGCATTTCCACAGCTTTCAACTTCACCGCCATCGCTGTTCCAGATCCGCATCTTGAGGTCGGCGGTTTCGCTTGGCTCGAGCACGATCAGCTGATCGCAGCCGATGCCGGTGCGGCGATCGGCAATGGCCCGGGCAAGCGTTGGCGTAACATCGAACGGCTCTTCGCGTGCATCGACGATCACGAAATCATTGCCGAGACCATGCATCTTGTGGAAGGGGCGCCGCATCGGCCGCGTGACTTAGGGAGCGACCGAAGCTTAGTCCACTTCAAGAGGACAAAAATGCCGCGAGCTGCCAACGACGTCATGCAATCGGTCCTTTTCTCGGCGGTGCTCGACGCAGTTGCCGCGCTGAAGGCCGCTTCGAAGGGCCTGCCCAATCAATTGCTGCGCGATGTTCAGGCGATCCACCCGAACGTGACTTTCGCTGATCTCCCGAAGGAATTGCAGGATGCGATCGCGGAAAGCACGCGATCGGCTTTCACGCAGCTGCTGAAGGAGGGCTATGCGGTCGGTCCGCGCCAGCAAATGCAGACTTCGCGGCCGATGGATCGAGTGCCGGAGCGCCAGCGGCAGGGTGCCCTCGACCGCCGCGGCCCGCCGAGAGGTCCGCGCCGTTCGCAGGGGAGCGACGGACCCAACAAGGGCCCGCGAGGGCCTGGCGGCCCCTCACGCCGTAAACCCAAAGGCAAGCCGCGGCTAGGTTGAACTTCGCTTCGTGAGCGGCTAAGCGCCGCCGCGTCCTCAAGGACATACATCGATGCTGAGCGCCCACGGGTGCACGCCGGCCGACGAGGTTTCGTCCGCCGGCGTATTTTGCGTTTCGGGTCCCCATATGGGCGTCTCGGCATCGAAGGAGAATTGAATGTTCGACACGTTAAGCGATCGGCTTGGCAGCGTATTCGACCGGCTTCGCGGGCGCGGCGCGCTCACGGAAGCCGACGTCCGCTCGGCCATGCGCGAGGTTCGCGTCGCTTTGCTCGAGGCGGACGTTGCGCTTCCGGTCGCGCGAGATTTTGTCGAACAGGTCACCGAGAAGGCCATCGGCCAGGAAGTGCTACGTTCGGTCACTCCCGGCCAAATGGTCGTCAAATATGTCCACGACACTCTTGTGGAGACGCTCGGCTCCGAGACAGCGGAGCTCAACCTCAACGTCAGTCCGCCTGCTGTGATTTTGATGGTCGGGCTGCAAGGCTCGGGTAAGACCACGACCACCGCCAAGCTCGCCAAGCGTCTCACCGAACGCGAGAACAAGCGAGTCCTGATGGCCTCGCTCGACGTTGCCCGCCCGGCAGCGCAAGAACAGCTTGCGGTCCTTGGTCGCCAAACGAATGTCGACACACTGCCGATCGTCGCCGGGCAGCAGCCGGTCGATATTGCCAAGCGCGCGATCCAGGCGGCCAAGCTGCAAGCCTATGACGTCGTCCTGCTCGACACAGCGGGACGCCTTCACGTCGACGATCAGCTGATGGCCGAGATGAAGGCGGTCGCCGCGGTCTCGAATCCGACGGAGACGCTGCTCGTCGTCGATGCCCTGACGGGGCAGGATGCCGTCAACGTCGCCAAGGGATTTGCCGGCGAGGTCCATCTCAGCGGTGTGATTCTGACCCGGTTGGATGGCGACGCCCGCGGCGGTGCGGCGCTCAGCATGCGCGCGGTAACGGGCAAGCCGATCAAGTTCGCGGGCGTCGGCGAGGCAATCGACAAGCTCGAAGCCTTCCACCCCGAGCGCGTTGCCGGTCGAATCCTCGGCATGGGCGATGTGGTCAGCCTGGTCGAACGCGCCGCCGAGACGATCAAGATCGAAGATGCGGAGAAGCTCGCGGCCAAGATGGCCAAGGGCAAGTTCGATCTAGACGATCTTTGGACGCAACTTCGGCAGATGCAGCGGATGGGCGGTCTCGGAGCGCTCGCCTCGATGATGCCGGGCCTCCAAGGCATGAAGGGCGCGATGGACAAAGCGGCCGACAGCAAGGCTCTGGTCCATATGGAGGCAATGCTCTCGTCGATGACGGCGAAAGAGCGCGCAAAGCCCGAGATCATCAATGCGAAGCGCAAGATTCGTGTCGCCAAGGGCAGTGGAACGACCGTTCAGGAGATCAACAAGCTCCTGAAGATGCACCAGGAAATGGCCACGGCGATGAAGCGGCTGAAGAAGATGGGCGGGCTCGGGAAGCTCGCCGCGATGTTCAACAAAGGCGGCTTGGAAGGCGCGCTCGGCGGAATTGCCCCCCCGGGCGCGCTTCCTCCTGGCGGATTGCCGGGCCTGGGAAGCGGCGGAGCTGCTCTTCCGGGACTTGGCGGCGCACCGTTCAACCTGCCTCCTGGTTTTGACAAATTCTCAAAGAAGTAAACGAACATACTGAAAGGAAAGACTCAACAATGGCTCTAGCAATTCGCCTCACTCGTGGCGGCGCCAAGAAGCGGCCCTATTACCGCATCGTCGTCGCCGACAGCCGTTTCCCGCGCGACGGCCGCTTCATCGAGAAGCTCGGCACCTACAACCCGCTACTGGCGAAGGATTCGCCCGAGCGCGTGAAGCTCGATACCGACCGGATTTCGCACTGGCTGTCGGTCGGCGCCCAGCCGTCGGACCGTGTTTTGCGCTTCCTCGACGCGGCCGGCATTCGCGAGCGTCCGGCCCGCAACAACCCGCAGAAGGCTGAGCCGGGCGAGAAGGCGAAGGAGCGCGTCGAGCAGCGTGCGGCGAAGGAAGCGAAAGCGGCTGAAGCTGCTGCAGCTCCCGACGAGAAGCAGGAAGAGGCTGAGGCCGTGACCGCAGAAGCGGTCGAGGAAGCAGCCGCTGAGCCGACTGCGGAAGCTGAAGCTGAGGCTGAGGCTGAAGAGCCGGCCGAGGTCGAAGCCACGACCGAAGCCGAGGAAGTCGCTGCTGAGGAAGCTCCAGCCGATATCGTCGATGAGCCCACAGAAGAGCCCGTCGCTGAAGCTGCGACTGAAGAGGCCGCTGCGGGAGAACAGGAAGTCGTTGAAACTCCGGATACCGCCGAGGCTCCTGCGGAAGAAGCTGCGGCTCAGGCACCCGCCGAAGAGGCTGCTGCCGAGGAGGCGGAAGTTGGCGAAGAGGCCCCCGTTGAAGAAGCGACGAACGAGGGCGAGTCGGCCGAAGCTCCGGCAGAAGGCGCCGACGAGGTCACTCCCCCGACTGAGGCTTCGCCGCAAGCCGACGAGGCTTCCGCCGAGGGCGAATCAACTGAAGAGCCGGCCGAAGGCGCGGCCGAGGAAACCAAGGCCTGAGCATGAACGACGGCGGCGAGCGTAAGATCGCGCTCGCCGCGGTTGCCGGTGCTCATGGCGTGAACGGCGAGCTTCGCCTGAAATTGTTCAGCGACAGCGTCGAGAGCCTTTCGCGCCACGAGAATCTTTTCGTGGGAGGCGCCGAGCGGCGCCTCCTTTCCATTCGCGACAGCGGCAAAGGCGCGATCGCGCGTTTTGAAGCCATCTCCGAGCGGAGCGCGGCCGAAGCCCTGCGCGGCTCGCTGGTCGAAGTGGACCGCACCGCTTTGCCACCGCTCGAAGAGGGTGAATATTATCACGCCGACCTTGTTGGCCTACTAGCGGAGGACGGCGAAGGGAACGCGATTGGCACGATATCGGCGGTCGAAAATTATGGCGCGGGCGACCTGCTCGAGATCGAACTAGCAACGGGCAAGCGCTCGCTTATTTCGTTTAAGCCGGGGGTGGCCGACCTGAGGGATGGCAAAATCGTCCTCGACCCGGAATTCCTCGCTTAGGAGCCGCTGCCGGCTTCCTGCGCCTCCTGGAGCGGCTGTCGGAGCATTGGGTCTTTCTCAGCCAGATCGTTGCGGATCGTCGTTGCGGCTACGCCGCCCTGACCCATGGAGTGGCTGATCTGGTCTAGCCCGATGACGACGTCACCCGCCGCATAGAGGCCCGGCACGCTCGTGCGCATGTGGCTGTCCACCACGATACATTTGGCAGACGAAAGGTCTGCTCCGACCATCTCGGCGAGCTGGATGTGCGTATCAGAGCCGAGCGCCGGATAGATGCTGTCAAAGGTATAGTGGCCCTCAGCGGTATCGACCACAATGAATTCGTTGGAGATGGCGACCGCCTGTGTCGGCCCATCGACGCATTCGATCCCGGCTGCTTTCAGCTTCTGGTAATCCTCAGGCCTGAGTTTCAAGGCTTGATCGGGCGCGACGAGCGTCACGTCGGCAGTGTACCCGCGGAGGAACAACGCCTCGGCGACGCCGTGGCTGTCGCTTCCGATCACGCCGACCCGTTTGTCGGTCACCTCGTAGCCGTCGCAGATTGGGCAGTACCGGATCAGACCGCGCGCCAGCGCGTCGTCGTGCAGCTCCTCGTCGATCGGAGGACGCCGGTTGGTCACGCCCGTCGCCAGCAGCACCGTCCGGGCTTTTCTGCAGCCGGACCCCCAATTCGCCGTGAACAGCCCGGTTTCGTCTCGTTCGATCTTGCTGATGAACTCGGTCTGTATCTTCGCCCCATACTTGCACGCTTGATCGCGCATCCGCTGAAGCAGCTCCGCGCCGGCGATCCCTTCTGGGAACCCGGAGACGTTGCGGGTGCAGGGGATCCATGAGGCGCGGCTTTTCCCGCCATCCACAACCAGGATGTCGAGATGGAAGCGGGCAAGATATACCGCCGCGGTCAACCCCGCGGGTCCGCCGCCGACGATCAAACAGTCGAGGATGGTTTCGTCCATCCGGTGCCAATGGATTGTGATAGCGGCGGTTCCCGATTAGCCGACAACGATGAACTGGTCATTCCTGCTGATCGGCTTCGCATTGGCCGTATTCATGGGGGCAGGGCTGGTATCGCTCCTTGCGACTCTGCGGCCCCTGTGGACCGCTCAGCGCCGAATCGTCACGGCTGCGTCCATCCTTCCGGCGATTACGGCGATGGCGACGCTATTCGGAATATTGTTCATCGCAACCTCTGAACATGGTCAAAGCGAGAGAATGGAAGATCTGGCGATCGCCGCAATGGCGACGATCGGCGGCGGCTTCACCCTGCTCGCGCTCGTAGGCGGCCTGATTGGCGCCGCGCTCGCGGGACGGAGGCGCCCCCAGTGATCTTCCGCGCGACGGTGCTGACCCTCTATCCCGACATGTTCCCGGGACCGCTCGGCGCGAGCCTGGCCGGTCGCGCGCTCGAGGAAGGAATCTGGAGCCTGGAAGCGATGAACATCCGCGACTTCGCGACTGACAAGCACCGCAGTGTTGACGACACGCCGGCTGGCGGCGGGGCAGGGATGGTACTTCGCCCTGACGTGCTCGCGGCAGCGCTCGACAGCGTCGCCGACGGGCGCCCGATGTTGGCACTAACCCCGCGCGGGCCGCCACTCACCCAGTCACGCGTCCATAACCTTGCCTTGGGCGAGGGCGTAATCCTTCTCTCCGGCCGTTTCGAGGGATTCGACGAGCGGATCTTCGAGGCGCGCGACCTCGAACCGGTCTCGATCGGCGACTATGTCCTCTCGGGCGGCGAGCTCGGGGCAATGGTGATCCTCGACGCTTGCGTAAGGCTCTTACCCGGGGTAATGGGCGCGGCCTCCAGCGGAGAGGAGGAGAGCTTCGAGCAAGGTCTCCTGGAATATCCGCACTATACCCGGCCTGTGACATGGGAAGGGCGCACGATCCCCGAAGTGCTGCGATCGGGGGATCATGCGAAGATCGCGATGTGGCGACACGAACGAGCGGTCGAAGATACACGGCTAAGGCGGCCGGACCTGATCGAGCGCCACGGGGGCGCATCGCAGGCACCGCCCTCTGGCGCGCAGCGGGACAGTGAAGAGAAGAACAAATGAACCTGATCGAGACCCTCGAGCGCGAAGCCATTGACGCGCTGACCAAGGATAAGCCCGTTCCCGAATTCCGCCCCGGCGACACGCTGCGGGTTGGCGTGAAGGTCATTGAGGGCGACCGCACGCGCGTGCAGGCATTCGAAGGCGTGTGCATTGCTCGCTCGAACAAGGGCGTCGGTTCCAGCTTCACCGTCCGCAAAATTTCGTTCGGCGAGGGTGTCGAGCGCGTCTTCCCTCTCTATTCGCCGATCATCGACAAGATCGAGGTTGTTCGCCGCGGCGACGTTCGCCGGGCCAAACTCTATTACCTTCGCGGCCGGACCGGTAAGGCCGCCCGAATTGCCGAGCGTCGGACGATTCAGCGCGATATTCCGAGCGGGCAGGGCGCCGAGGCGGAAGTTCAGCCGGTGGAGAATGCTCCCGAGGTTGAAGCTTAAGACTTCCGACGCTTCGGGATCGCATCCCGGTCGATCAGGCGCGTGTATAGGTGCCAGGTCGAATAGCCGAGCCAGGGTAGGACGAAGGCGAGGCCGACGAACAGCGGTATCGATCCGAGCACGAGCAGCACCAGCACCGTCACGCCCCAGCAAATCATTTCCGGCTTGTTCGCGTGCGCCGCTCGCCATGAGGCGGAAACCGCTTCCGAAGCGCTGACGTTGCGGTCGACGAGCATCGGCAAGGACGCGACGCTGAACGCCAGCACGATCCACCCAAAGATGGCGCCGATCGCGAGTCCGATGAGGATCAGCGCCCATCCCCGCCCGGTGGTCAGGACCGTCGTGAAGAAGCCGATGAAGGAGGTCGGCGTCGCCCAGCCGAACAGAGCGACGTACAGCACTCCGGCGGCGATCACCCAAAGTGCAAAGATCGCGAGCAGTAGGCCGGCGACGATTCCCATCTCGTCCACCGACGGCCGCTTGCGGATGTCCAGGAAGTTGAACCAGTGGACCTCCTGACCGGCCTCGCGACGCCGGGCGAGCTCATAAAAGCCCACGGCCGCAACCGGCCCGAGTAGCCCGACTCCGGCGACGACCGGCAAGAAGAAGGGCATCAGCGGACCGTTTGTGGTCATGACCACCGCAGCGAGCCCGATGAAGGTGTAAATGAAGCCGGCAAACACGAGGTCGCCGCGCATCGCCTGGAAATCCTTGAGGCCGTCTTTGAGCGACAGACGCAGGTCCTCATTGGTGATCTTACGGACGGGGATTTTCTTGGATCGCGCGGGAACACGTGCAGCTGTCGCCATTACACCTCTCCTTCGAGGCGCTCCTGCGCGAAACCCGGCGCCGGGCGCCTTCTGTTCAGTCCTATAGCAAAGACGCGACGAGTCGGTCAGAGCTTCCGGCGCGCGAACACGATGCTTTCGTCGCGATTGTATTGAGGACGGGCGAATTTCGGCCGGGCAGTGAGTAGCCGCCCTGCGCTCGGCGGAAGTGCGGCTCGAGTGCCGAGGATCAGGAATTCGACGGGCGTTTGCCGGCCGATCCTGAGCTGGAGGATCGCTCCATCACAGCTGCGGCCGAAGCAATCGACGAAATATTTGCCGTCTTCGTTCTGGTCGATAGGGCGGACGAAACCTTGCATGCCGGCAGCACGAATCTTCGAATCCTCCGGCGCGATTAATGCGATCCGCTCGGCACCGTTGGCGATGAGTCGAAGCGAGAGCGTACGTTCGTTTCCATTCCGAACCTGAGAAAGCAATTCGACATCTGGAGTCTGGGCAGCAGGATCGGCAGGAGCACTGGCGATCCAGCGCGGTCGATCGCTGAAGGCCAGCTTGTCGCGCTTCCATTCGCCTGACTTGCTATAGGATTCCGGCACCGGTGCGCCATCGTTCAGCACCGACCACCAGGATTTGCGTGCCGACGCATCGGTCACATGCTGGACGACGAAGCGCTGCTGTCGGTCGGCCGAGTAAGCCGGAGCAATCGCCGCTGCGGCCCAGCACAGCAACACCAGGATGCCGGCGATTGTGGCGGCGTCGCGCGGCTTCACCTGATCGATGAGGGGTTTGGTCTCGATCACAACGGGGAGGATCAAGAGAGCGCCCAGGGGAGCAAACAGCCACATGGGACCGCCGTTCAGCAACTCTTCGAGGGCCGCCAGCATTGCTCCCCAGCTCAGGTACAGAAACAGGATCGCCGCCGCCGAGCCGGCAGATTCCGATGGTTTCCACCGGCGCTCGCAAAGCGCCCCGGCCAACAGAAGCAATGGCGGA
>JBKPLG010000035.1:0-6344 GCA_046731515.1 Pseudomonadota bacterium
TATTCGTGGTTCCTTAGAAGCTCAGGAGTTCGTGCGCTCTGCTGCGGCGCCGACGAGATCGCCGCGCAGCTGATCGCTAGCTCCCGGCACTGGCTCGGCCGGATCGTTGCCGATTTTCACCACCCGATTCTTTTCATCGACGTGGACCACGTGCGGCTTCATTGACCGCGCTTCCTCATCGGTGACAACGGAGTAGCTCATGATGATCACCAGGTCGCTGGGATGAACGAGATGCGCCGCCGCGCCATTGATTCCGATGACGCCGGTTCCGCGCGGTCCCGGGAGTACGTAGGTCTCGATACGCGCGCCGTTGGTGATGTCGACGATCGCCACCTGCTCGCCCTCAAGCAGATCCGCAGCCTCCATCAGCGCGGAGTCTAGCGTCACCGAACCAACATAATGTAGATCCGCCTGGGTCACCGTCGCGCGGTGGATCTTCGACTTCATCATGATGCGCATCACGGAAATCAGCTCCCTTGAGCCCCGCTTCTGGGCGGCGTTTCGTAATAGATTTGCATCCGTTCGTCGAATATCAATGTTGCACTGCAATATCGCGCTTGCAGCATGAGGTGAAAATTCCCAACTGACAAACGAGAAAGTGGCGGGATTTGCCAACCATCTCGGTTAGTTTGCAGGCAAAGAGTTGATATTTTACGGTTTTTTCATTTGGCACGGCTCTTGCTGAGACAAGGGTGCAAGATTTGCCAACGGAGTTTTGTAATGGAAGCGCTAGTGAATCAGCCCGCCCTGCCCCTTCGGAACCACACGATTTTTGGCGTATGCGAAGCGATCGGCGAGGACTTTGGCTTCAATCCCGTGCTGCTGCGCGTTCCCCTGGCCGCGTCGGTGCTGTGGAGCCCGCTGATCGCAATCGGCGCCTATTTCGTGCTCGGAGCAGTCGTGCTGCTTTCGCGCTTGCTCTTCCCGCAGCCCACGATGAACGTTTCCGAGGCTGAAGCGGCCCGACCCGACCACATTGAGAGCGCGCAGACCGGGCTTCCGCTCGCCGCCTAAAAGTCGCCGCGCGCCTCGGCGCGTGCCTCGAGTAGATCGAACAACGCGCGGTGCTGGAGCAGCATTTGCTCTCCGCCAAAGGCCAACGCGCGTCCATTTGCCGGGCTGATGGTCTCCGCCTCGATCACGTCGATCACCGAAAGCTCATCGGGGAGAGAAGGAGTGGGACAATCAAGGCCGGAGCGCGCCGCCGCCCGGTCGAGTAGCCGGCGGATAGGCCACCAATCGCCGATCAGCGCCGTCGCAGCGCCGAGCGCACAGCCGTTACGCTCCGACATCGCGAGCGTCTCCAGGGCATGGCGAGCGGCAACAAGGCTTGCCTCGGTTGCGGCAGCCCCGGGCGTACTCGGTAGCGGACCAACCGCAGACGTCAGTCGAACGAGATACAGCCGCTCCCGCTCGAAGCCGTCGGAGGCACGCGACAACCATGTCTCGACGTCGCCTTTGGGGCAACGCTGAAGCGCAATTTCGATCAAGCCCGGATAGCGGCCGTGTAGGTTGCAAAGCAGGTGCACCGCATCAGCCAGATCGCGCCCCGAATGCGGGCCCGATGCTTCGAGGAGAGCATTCAGGTACGGATGGCGCGCACAGCCATCGCCCGCGACGCGAGCCAGCTGAGCTTCGGAAACGCTGACCGGCTGTAGGTCGACGGACCGATTAATCGCCATTCCTCTCCCCTCGTCTGATGAACTCAGGCGAAGCCTTTAATCCCTGTCCCTAACGCAAGGGCGTAAAGACGAGGTTTACGTTGGCGTAAGGTTTCAAAGAGGGAAGTTAACGAGGCCCGCTAACAAAATCGCCGCCCGCAGCGCGTGCGGACGGCGATCTGCCCCAGCCCCCGAGCGAACAAATCAGTCGTCACGGTAAGCGAGCTCGAAATTTCCCCAGCGGCGGCCTTTGATCCACAAAGGCACGAAGATGTTCTTCACAGGAATGAACTTGTCGCCCAGTTCCATGCGGTATGTTGCGAGCGTCGCCGGCTTCTCGCTGGCAAGCGCCATGCGTGTCGTGTCGTCGATCAGGATCCGCTTGTTCCGGCAATGCTCGTCGTTCCAGACCGGGTCCGGCCCTTGCGGATGGCTGCGCTCGGAGAGGTGCGTGGGCAGATAGCCATTCATGTCTCCGATTGCAGAGCCGATGATGCGGCTGTCGCTGGTCTTGGTTCGATCCAGATGCGGTCGGACGAGCCGGTCGGCGGCCTCGTTGAACCGCACCATGTACTGCACGGGGTTCGAACCTTCGATGATCTTGTAATCGCGGTCGAACACGTCCTCGAGCGACACTTCTCCGTCCTCGATCGCCCGTTCGATTGCGCCCTGAATCTGGCGGCAGGTTTCCTGCGCCTTCAGGATCAATGGCGTATCGTCGATCTCGGCGCCCGAATTGGCGAGCGTGTCGAGCATGGTGTTGGACAGCATCTCGAGATGAGCAAGCCGCTTCTCAGCGGTCATCAATTCCTTGCCATTCTCACGCGCATCGGCGGCAAAGTCGGTGAGGCCGGCCTTCACCCGGTCGACGCTCGTTTGGATCATGCTGGTCGAGTGGGCAATGCCTTCGGTCTGGCGATCGACCATGCCGACGATCTCGCTCACTTCGCGAACCGTATCGCTAATCGTTCCGAAGCCCGATTGTGCGGCTCGACTGCGATCGACGCCCGTCTTGATTTCGTTCGTGACTGCGCTGGCTTCGCGCGTCAGCTCGCCGATGGTCAAAGCGATCTGGCTGGTCGCCGAGCGCGTATCGTGAGCAAGCTTTTTCACTTCCGCAGCCACAACCGCGAAGCTGCGGCCCGCGTCTCCAGCGCGAGCGGCCTCGATCGTCGCGTTCAGTGCGAGCATGTTGGTTTTGCGGGCGATCGTCTCGATCGTCGAGGATACGCTCTGCACCTGGTTCATCGCGGAGGCGAAACCGGCCATGCGCTCGCCCAACTGGACGATCAGCTCGGTCAGCCCCTTGAAACCGTCGATGGTCCCTTCGATCGCCTCACGACCGGCCTCGAGCTTGGACTTAGCCTGTTCAGACAGCAGCCGCGCTTCGTCGGTGGAGTCGGAAACCCGTCCCTGGTCGGAGAGCAGGCGCGTGGTCACCTCCTCGAGCTGGTCGAGCATTTTCAAATGCTCGCCAATTCGTGTGGCTACGCCTTGCACGTAGCCGGAGACGTCGCTGCACTCCATTGATAGCGAGCCGCAGTCGCGCGCGACTGCTCGCATCGCATTTTCGGTGACCTGTTCAATCCCCTGCGTGGCCATGTTGAAGCTGAGCTCCCGAACCAATTCGTGAAAATCGGAATACGGAGAACCTCCTACTCTTTCGTTAACTATGAACGGCAGTTAGGAGCCCAGCTCGACCGGCCATCGCAAGGAAGCGTCGCTATCGAGACACTCTCGCTCAAGACTGCGCGACGGATTGTCCTCGCCGCGCAGGGCTACGGAGTTGCGCGTCCCGCGACTGTGAACGCCAACCACCTACGTCGGACAATCGACAGGCTTTCGCTACATCAGATCGATAGCGTCAATGTGCTCGCACGTGCACATTATGTCCCCGCCTTTTCGCGCCTTGGGCCTTATAATCGAAGGCTCCTTGACGATGCGGCATGGGGTGCGAAGCGGAAGCGGACACTTTTCGAATATTGGGCACACGAAGCTTCGCTCGTCCCCCTCGAACTTCATCCGCTGCTCCGATGGCGGATGGCGCAGGCGGAGCGCGGCGAAATCGGCTGGAAAAGCCTGCGTACTTTTGCGCGCGAGCACCGCAAGGAAGCTGATTTGGTGCTCGAACGGATCCGCTCCGACGGGCCACTCGCCGCGTCCGATTTCGAAAACGGCAAGGGCCAAGGCGGATGGTGGGGCTGGGGCCAGGCCAAGCGCGCGCTCGAATGGCTGTTCTGGGCGGGGTTGATCACCACAGCCACTCGTAAGCCCAGCTTCGAGCGGATCTATGACCTCCCAGACCGAGTGATTCCACCTGCGGTGCTTTCGCTGCCAACCCCAGCGCCGGCTGACGCCAAGCGAGAGCTGATCGAGCGCTCTTCGCGTGCGCTTGGAGTCGCGACGGCAAGCGACCTGCGCGACTATTTCCGTCTCGATCCGGGGTCGGCGCGAGTTGCGATCGCCGAGCTGGTCGAAGAACAGGTGCTCATCCCCGTGGCGGTAGAGTGCTGGCGAACGCCCGCATTTCTCCATCGCGATGCCAGACGGCCCCGATGCATCGTCGGTCAAGCGCTGTTGGCGCCGTTTGACCCGCTTGTCTGGGAGCGCAATCGCACGGAGCGCTTGTTCGGCTTCCGCTACCGGATCGAAATCTACGTTCCAGCCGACAAGCGCCTGCACGGCTATTATGTGCTGCCGCTCCTCCTCGACGAGAGGCTGGTCGGACGCGCCGACATCAAGGCCGATCGCCAGCGCTCCCGGCTCATCGTGCGAAAAATCACATGGGAGACCAACGCCCCTAAAGACGCTGAATCCAGACTCGCTGCGGAACTCCAGCTCATGGCCGAGTGGCTCGGCATAGACGCCATCGTAACGGAGAGTGGCTAGCTATAGTCATCGACGATCTCGAGCATGCGACGGATGACCAGCTTCTCTTCCTCACTGAGATGCGGGTTCCATACGTCGAAAATCAGCACAAGCCGGTCTTCGCCGCTGCCGTTCCTGGCCTCGTGCTCGACCGTGTCGTCGAAGGCGAGAAGCTTGCCCTCCTGCCACTCGACGGTGCGCTCACCGACGCGCAGGCTGCAATTGGGCGGGACGATCAGCGGCAGGTGACAGATGTAGCGGATGTTGAGCATCCCCGTGTGCGGCGGGATGTGCGCCCCGGGCTTGAGCAAGGAATAGAGTACTGCCGGTGCCATCCGTCCAATGCGGCATAGAGGGACGTGCTCGGTGACTGCTTGATAGGTCTTCGGGCAGCGCTTGACGTTCTCCTCGACGGCGCCGCCGTTGGTCCACAGGTAGAGGCTGCTCCAGTCCGGGTTCTCGAGCAGGCCATGCACGTCACCCTGCGGCCGATCAGTGGTTCGACCGACGTAAGGGGAGAAGTCGACGGTATCGACGAGCAGCGCCGACGCCTCGTCGCGCAACTCGCGGAATCGCGCTTCCAATCCCCCTCGCCACGGAAAAAGCGCCGGATCGGCGAAATCCACATATGGCAACTTCGGGTAGAAAAAGATGTTCGGCAACTGCGGAAACTGCTCAAATACGAGTTCCCGCTGCCGATCCCCGAACATGATTTCGAGAGCGGCTCTGAATCGTGGGGGCCAGCCCTCGCTTGGAAATCCCACTGCCTCAAGTCCCGACAAGATGTGATGGCGGAAACGCTCCGCCAACCAATCGCGCATGAGATTCGCCCTGTGCGCTTGATCCGCCGTCTTTTGATCCGAGGCCCCTCGGGTGCCTGCGCATTTCGCTGCGAACGCATAGAATGCAGCGGCGGCGCGGTGATCACGCGCGAGAAAGCGATGATCGGCCTTTGCGACCAACGCAGGGATATCGAACCGATCCCGCGCCAAGCGCTGATCCGCATCGGCTTCGATGAGCTCGGGCGCTCGCACCTCCGGCTCGGCGGACAAGGTATCAGTCATAAGCCAGATATGGTTTACGCTGCTCTTCCCAATCGCGCTCGTCGGGGTCTGTCACCGTATGGAGGTCGCCCGGACTGGTATCCACGTCATCCACCCACTCGCGAAGCAGCGGCGAGCCGTTGATCACGTCTATCGCCAGCTTGTCGAACTCATATTCGTAAGGGAAGTCGCGCCACAGCGGATAATCGGGATAGAGCCGCCGGATCGCCTTGAAAGCCAGCGCCTGCAGCCGCCAGGGCCGGAACGCCTCGTGATCGTAACATTGTCCTTCGGCGTGGACGAAGACACCGTGGTTCAATTCTCCGACGTGCTTGTGGAAGGTCGGTTGGAAGGCGATGTCGCGCAGCTTGCAGCCGGTAAGCCACTCGGGCGCGAGGGCCTGCATTTCCGCGATGATGCGGCGTGGATCGATATCCGGCGCTCCGAAGAGCTCGAGCGGGTGGGTCGTTCCCCTGCCCTCGCTCAATGTCGTCCCTTCGAGCATCACGGTGCCGGCATAGGCTCGCGCCATCGCCAGGTTGGCGGCGTTCGGGCTCGGGTTCACCCAGCTGCGCTCGCCCACCGGCCAGCCGTAGCCCGGCGCCGCTTCCGGCTTCCAGCCGCGCATCGGGATCACGCGGTAGTCGACTGCCAGTTTGAAATGACTCACGAACCAGATGCCAAGCTCGCCCAGCGTGAGGCCGTGGCGCATCGGCATCGGCCCGGCGCCGACGAAACTTTCCCAACCCTCGCGGAGCTTCAGTCCCTCGAC
>JBKPLG010000036.1:0-5603 GCA_046731515.1 Pseudomonadota bacterium
GGAGTAAGGCCACCAGCTCGGGCCGTGCGTCGGTCGGCACGGCACCCACTCCGAACTGGAGTGGGAAGAACATCAGGCCACCGCCAACGAGCGCGAGATAGAGAGCAGATAGCGTAAACGTCAGTTTGAGCATGGCGCGGCTTTCAAGCGGTGCGGTTACAAGACAACCTGGATCATAGAACAACGCTGGAGGGAAAGAAGCTGAGCTGTCCGATGTTCGTTCGATCCGTTGCGGGCATAGGGCTGCGCGCGTCCGGCTACTCGGGAGTTCTGCCGATGGAAGGGGCTGCCGCCCCTTTATATTGGGGCATTTTCCACGGACGGAGGGGGCAATGATTCGGAAGTTTGCAGCCGAGCTCATTGGCACGTTCTGGCTCGTTCTGGGAGGGTGCGGAAGCGCAGTTATTGCGGCGAAATTTCCCGAGGTTGGGATCGGTCTAGTCGGCGTGGCGATCGCCTTCGGTTTGACGGTCCTGACGATGGCCTACGCGATCGGCCATATTTCGGGCTGTCACC
The DNA here is from genome assembly GCA_046731515.1 of Pseudomonadota bacterium. Classification (GTDB taxonomy): domain Bacteria; phylum Pseudomonadota; class Alphaproteobacteria; order Sphingomonadales; family Sphingomonadaceae; genus Sphingomicrobium. The sequence continues at coordinate 517 of JBKPLG010000036.1, forward strand.
TCAACCCGGCAGTTACGATCGGACTTTGGGCCGGCAATCGCTTTAGCGGCCGAGACATTCTGCCATATTGGGTGGCGCAGGTCGCGGGGGCTATCGCGGCGGGCCTCATCCTGCTGTTCATCGCCTCGGGCGCGCCCGGATTTGACATCGCCGCGAATGGACTTGCGCAAAACGGTTATGGCGAAGCTTCGCCAGGTCATTATTCGCTTGCGGCTGGATTCCTGACGGAAGTCGTTCTCACCGCGGGATTCCTGCTTGTGATCCTCGGTTCAACCGACAATCGCGCGCCCAGTGGCTTCGCACCAATCGCGATCGGCCTCGCCTTGACCCTCATCCACCTCGTCAGCATCCCGGTGACGAACACGTCGGTAAATCCGGCGCGCAGTACGGGTCCTGCGCTGCTCGTCGGAGGATTGGCCTTGCAGCAGCTATGGATGTTTTGGGCCGCTCCACTCCTGGGAGGAGTGATCGGCGGAATCGGATATCGAATGCTCTTTGCCGAGAGCGCCGTCCGACCGGACATCGAAGGCGAGCCTACCGGCAAAGGCGCGGCTGGACCGGCCTGAAAGGCGATTAGCAAGAGAGTTGCGGCCGACCGCCCGCCGCGGTTGCGAGACCTGAAGCACGGATCATGAGGGTTAAAGGCAGGACTTGATGATGGAGCCCGTCCCGAATGCAATCTTGGTCGTGATTGTTACATTGGGCGGAGCAAGATCAATCAGCATGGGTGTTTCTTTGCCCTCGCGGTACATCAGCGTCACATAACCCTCTGAGTTAATTGCAGTGACGTCGCCTCGCTGGGACAATCTCTCCGTGAGGCATCGCTCAAGCGCAGGCAGATTCTTGCCGGTGTGAAAGGTGGCGTCCGGCTGTTCGGGCGCGACGGACGGGCCGGCGATGAGCAGCAACAAAAGTAGCGCTCGCATGGGCACCAAGTACCGTCGCGGGACCCAGTTTCATCTCAGGAGAACTACGGACTTTCCCCAGCCAACGAACTCTAATGTCCGATCTCTCGCTAGGAGGCCGAGGGCATGTTTGGCATGGGGCTGATGCGGAACATCGATGGCCCATAGGCTACTCCGCGCATTTGCAGCGCAGCCAGTTCCGCTCGGCAGGCATCGCCGAAGTCGGCAAAGAGATCGACGCAGTCCCGGGTAAGGAAATCCCGGATTTCCGTCTTGGTTCGGTTTGGATTGCCGTAAGCTTCCAGGATTCGGTGTGCGATCCGGTTTGCTTCCTTGAGCACGGCGTCTGAAGAATAAAGCCGCATCCGGCCAATCTCGCCGTAAAGATTGGCCAGCCTCCCCGGGTCGGGCTCGCTCTCCTGAAGGGCGTCGGTATAACAGCGCGAAGTCGCTTGAACGAACTCGCTGTAGAGTATCTGCCTTCTCTGGATTTCCAGTGACAGCAACTGCGATTTGGACTGCACGCGCTGCGCAAGCCATGATGCCAACACGGACAAAAGTCCGCCAATGACCGCACCAAGCAGTGCTGCAAAAGTCGCGTCCACCTATCAGCCCATTTCCGTGCGCGCTGCTGCCGACATATCAGAATCCGCGGACCGCGACGAACCGGGCTTCCGCCCGTTGCAGACCGGTGGCTCTGATGTGATGATTGGGAATGCTTCTGCAGTGCGCAGCTTCGGATCGTTCATGACGGGCGCACGACTGCTCAACCTGATCGTTGCGACCACGCCTTGAGCGAGGATCGTCAAGCAGCAACCGGACCTAAGGGCCTCGTCCGTCGCCTCGGACAGTTCGACGCAACCATGCTGGTCATGGGGGGCATCATCGGTTCGGGAATCTTCATCACTCCGGCCGAGGTCGCAAAACATGTCGATACGCCATTGCTCATCGTCGGAGTCTGGATCCTCGGTGGACTGATCGCCCTCGCAGCCTCGTTCGTTTACGCCGAACTTGCATCGCGCCGACCTGAAGTCGGCGGTCAATATGCGTATCTGCGCGATGCCTACGGTCCGATGCCGGCGTTCCTTTACGGGTGGGCGCTGCTGCTCGTCATCCAGTCGGGCGGAATGGCCGCCGTGGCAATCACGTTCGCGCGCTATTTCGGCAATCTGGTGCAATTGCCAGTCGGCGACAGCGTCGTCGCGGTCGCAGTCCTGGCGCTGCTCACGTTGATCAACTGCCTGGGCGTCCGGTCCGGAAGCAACGTCCAGAGCGCACTGATGGTGCTCAAGATCCTGGCGATCGCCACGCTGGTGGTAGCGGGAGTCTTGGTCGCTCCGGCGGGCGTTACGCAGCCGGTTCGCGAGCCTTCTCAATCGCTGTCGACGATCGCTGCGATTGGTGCAGCGATGACTCCGGTCATGTTTTCATATGGCGGCTGGCAGACGTCGAGCTTCGTCGCCGGCGAGATGCGCAATCCCGAGCGCGATCTCGCACGCGGTCTTCTTCTTGGCGTCGCGGGGGTCGTTATTCTCTACGCCTCCGTCGCCTTCGTATGCGTTCATGCGCTCGGCTCAGCCGGTCTTGCAGCATCGAAGACTCCGGCTACCGACGTGATGAGACTTGCGCTGGGTGATCGCGGTGCGAGCTTGATCGCCGTCGGGATTGCGATTTCCGCTCTTGGATTTCTCAGCCAAGGCATGCTCACGGCGCCACGGGTGTATTTTGCAATGGCCGAGGACGGGCTGTTCTTCCAAGGTGTGGCGAAAGTGAATTCGACAACCCGAGTGCCTGTGGTGGCGATCATCCTGCAGGGAGCAGCGGCGGCGGTTATCGCTTTGTCCGGAACCTACGGACAGATCCTCAGCTACGTGGTCTCTGTCGACTTCATCTTCTTCGGTCTGACCGGCGCAGCCTTGTTCGTCTTCCGCCGCCGCAGTCCCGATCAGCCAGTGGCATTCAAAGCCCCGCTCCATCCGATCACCACGGGGCTATTCGTCGGTGCATGCATCATTGTCGTCGTTGCCACTGTCTGGAATAATTTGGCCAACAGCCTGATCGGTTACGCGATCCTGCTCGCGGGAGTTCCGGCCTGCCTCTATTGGCAGCGCAAGAAACGCCAGGGTGCGGCGTGAGGGCGATGCAATCCGACTATATGCATTGGGCGAAATTCAAACCGCCTGTGCGTTTCGCCCTCACCGCAAGCGAAGTCCCGCATTTCCGTCTCGACTCGCTTGCGATCAGTATCGCGGACCTGGACCTCGATGGCGCCAGCCATCCACGCTACGCGCCGTTGCGCCAAGCCGTTGCGCAGCGGTATGACGTCGCACCTCAACAGGTGGTCTGCGCAGACGGTACGTCGATGGCGAACTTTCTCGCAATGGCTACGCTGCTGTCTCCAGGTGACGAAGTCCTGATCGAAAAGCCGACCTATGAACCGCTCATCGGAGCAGCGAGCTTCCTCGGAGCGGAGATTAAGCGGTTCGACCGGCGCCTGGATCAGGGATTTAAGATCGACGTAGACCGCGTTGCTTCCGCCTCGAGCGAGCGAACGCGCCTCATCGTCATTACCAACCTTCACAACCCAAGCAGTGCCCTGTCAGAAGATGAAGAGCTTCGGGCACTTGGTGCCGTCGCAAAGCGGACGGGGGCAAAGGTCCTGGTCGACGAAGTCTATCTCGATTCGGCCGCGCCGCCGCGGAGAAGCGCCGCGCATCTTGGCCCCGAGTTCGTCTGCACCAACAGCCTGACCAAAGTATATGGCTTGAGCGGATTGCGTTGTGGATGGATTCTCGCCGAGCCGGAGCTTGCCGAGCGCATGTGGCGTTTGAACGACCTCTTCGGCGTGAATCAGGCTCATCCGGCCGAAAGGTTGGCCGGTGTGGCGTTCGACCGGCTCGACAGCGTGATCGGCGACACGCCGGCGATGCTCGAGCGCAATCGGGAATTGTTCAACCTATTCGCTTCCTCACGCCCGGACCTCGAGTGCATTCGAGCCGACCATGGTATCGTCGTCTTCCCACGCTGGACGGGGGGCGACACGGGAAGACTCGATGAGCTGCTTCGTGAACGCTACGATACCGCCGTGGTGCCGGGATGCTGGTTCGAAATGCCTGAACACTTTCGCGTCGGTCTCGGCTGCCCGACCGACGTGTTGAGCGAAGGCCTCAAGCGTCTCGGGGCGGCATTGGACGAGCTGCAATGAAGCTCCATCGCACTTACGTCGAAAAACCGTGGGGAACGATGCGTTTGCCGCCGATGTTCGATGCTCCGAAGGGCAAGATGATCGGCGAGGTTCACTTCACGAACGACGCCGATCTGCCGCTGCTCGTGAAATATATTTTCACCCGCGAGCGGCTTTCGATCCAGGTCCATCCAAATGACGAGCAAGCGATCGCTCGCGGACTTCAAAAAGGTAAATCCGAGTGCTGGTACATCCTGGATGCCGAGCCCGGTTCGACAATCGCATTGGGCCCAAAGCGTAAGCTGTCCGTTGATGAACTCCGCAGTTCGGCACTGGACGGATCGATCGAAGGCCTGATGGACTGGCGACCCGTCCGAGCCGGCGACTTCTATTATGTCCCTGCCGGCACAATCCATGCGATCGGCGCCGGATTATCGCTAATCGAATTTCAGCAGAACGCGGACGCAACCTACCGCCTCTATGATTACGGCCGCCCGCGCGAGCTTCACCTCGACGATGCCGTCTCCGTCGCAAATCCCGCGCCATATCCCGATGCGTTGGTTCAGCATGTTTCTCCCGACGAACGGCACATGCTCGTCAACGGCCCGCAATTCAGGTTGGTCTACAGCAGTGGGGATACAATGCAGGATCGGGAGCGGTGGATCATCCCGCTCGAGGGCAGCGTGCAGTCGGGAAGTGACCTCGCCAAACCCGGAGACGTCCTTGTTCTCGAACCTGCAGAAAGGCTGGAGTCTGACCGCGCCCTGATGCTGATCGGAGCTACCGCCTAGAGTCAGAAGCTGCCGTCTTGCCCGGCCATCAAAACATCAAGATCTAGTCCTGGGTCGCTGCAGCGGACCCGGGTGTCTCGGTAAGCTCATCCGCCAGGCCCAGCTCGCGCGCCCAGGCGACAAAGTCGTCGTAATTTTCGACGATATCGCGCCATGGCCGCCGGTTGACCTTCCGCAGTGAGGTCCTGACTGGGCGCTTCTCAATTG
>JBKPLG010000037.1:0-9120 GCA_046731515.1 Pseudomonadota bacterium
GCGATCCCCAGGTCCGCCATCTTTTTTCTCCAGCTCTGACGGCGTGCCCCCGCCGTTTCGATTACACATTCGTAACGGAATTCCGTCGTGTCGGCAATTCGACAAATTGCCGAAATGCCGAGATTTTTCAATACCTGAGGACTGCCGCGCCCCAGGTAAACCCACCACCCATAGCCTCCAACACCACTACATCGCCGCGCTTGATTCGCCCGTCTCTGACAGCCGCATCGAATGCAAGCGGCACCGATGCGGCCGATGTATTGGCATGTTCGTCGACGGTGACCACGACTTTTTCTGCCGGAAGGCCCAATTTTTTGGCTGTAGCGTCGAGAATCCGGGCATTTGCCTGATGCGGGACCACCCAATCGACATCCGCGGCGGCGAGGCCGGCCGCCTGGAGCACCTCGTTCAGCACGTCGGCGAGGTTGACCACAGCATGCCGGAACACCTCACGACCCTTCATTCGAAGCTTGCCAACCGTTCCGGTCGTCGAGGGCCCTCCGTCGACGAATAACAGATCGTTGTGACGCCCGTCCGCGTGCAGCTTGGTGGCAAGGATGCCGCCAGCCGTCTCCTCGGCACCTAAAACCAGCGCGCCGGCACCATCGCCGAACAGGACGCAGGTGCCTCGGTCTTCCCAGTCGAGAATCCGGCTGAACGTCTCGGCGCCAATGACGAGTGCCTTCCTCGCATTGCCCGATCGAAGCATCGAATCCGCAACGGAAAGCGCATAGAGGAAGCCAGTGCACACGGCATGCACGTCAAACGCGATACAGTCGTCGATGCCGAGTGTCGCCTGCACCTTCGTTGCCGATGAGGGAAATGTCTGGTCCGGAGTGGCGGTCGCGAGCACAATCAGATCGATGTCCTTGGCGGTTAGGCCCGCATGCTCCAAAGCTTGCCTCGCAGCGTCCGTCGCCAGGCTCGCAGTCGTTTCGCCCTCACCCGCAACGTAGCGGCTGCGGATGCCCGTGCGCTCTACGATCCACTGATCAGACGTATCTACGGTTTCGGCGAGCTCATCATTGGTCACTCGCTTGCGGGGCAGGGCTGAGCCCACTCCCAGGACAACGGAGTGGAGTGTCACTGCGCCGCCTCATTGGCGAAGGCGTGTGCGCGGAAGTTGTCGAGATCGTCGCCGATCTTCCGGGTAATGTCGTTGCGAACCATACTCGCCGCGACGTGAATGGCGTTGGCGACGCCTTTTGGCGTGGCGGCTCCATGGCTCTTCACCACGAGTCCATTGAGTCCGAGGAAGACCGCGCCGTTATGGTTGTTCGGGTCGAGATGGACCTTGAGCAGGTTCAGCGCAGGCCGCGATAATGCAAAGCCGGCTTTCGACCGCAGCGAACTTTTGAAAGCGCGCCTCAGCAGGTCGGTGACGAACCGTGCCGTCCCTTCAGCGGTTTTGAGCGCGATGTTGCCGGAGAAGCCGTCGGTCACCACGACATCGACGCTTCCGCGGCTCAGCTGGTCGCCCTCCGTGAACCCGTCGAACTTGAATGGCAGGTAATCGGCCTCGCGGAGGAGAGCCGCAGCTTCCTTGAGCTCGTCCGTGCCCTTCAATTCTTCAGTGCCGATGTTGAGCAGTTTCACGCGCGGCTTGGCGATTCCAAGGACCGTGCGAGCATAGGCCGAACCCATGACGGCGAACTGAACCAAATTCTGCGCGTCACATTCGGTATTGGCGCCAAGATCGAGCATGATGCAGTCGTTCTCGCCCAGCGTTGGGAGAAGCGCGGCGAGGGCCGGTCGGTCGATTCCGGGCATGGTGCGGAGTGCGAGCTTCGACATTGCCATCATCGCCCCGGTGTTGCCGCCCGAGACTGCCGCGTCGGCCTTTTCGGCCTTCACTGCATTGATCGCCATGCCCATCGAAGTCGTTCGGGCCCGGCGGATCGCCTGACTGGGTTTCTCACTTGCGGCGATCGACTCCGGCGAATGGACGACGATTACGTTCGAAGCGAGGTTGCCATGGCGTTTGAGCTCTTTGCGCACCGGCCCTTCGTCGCCATAAATGACAAATTCAAGGGACCGGTCGCTGCGCCTGGCCTTGGACGCGCCCGCGATCATCGCATGGGGGCCGCCGTCGCCTCCCATGGCGTCGATGGCGATGCGAGGGCCCCCTGGCATGCGGGCCGCTTGGCTCAGGCCTCGGTCGGAACGATCTCGCGGCCGTTATAATGGCCGCACGCCGAGCACATGTTGTGCGGCAGCTTCAACTCGCCGCAGTTTGGACACTCCTGGAACTTGGTCGGCGTCAGCGCATGATGGCTGCGGCGCATATTCCGCTTGGACGGCGAGGTTTTTCTCTTGGGGACAGCCATTGCGGCACCTTTAATTTATGCAAGATTCACAAGATCAATAAAAATTGCGACGATCTGCGCCAAAACTCGACGGGAAAGTCCCGCGGCGGCGGCCGGATCGTCGCGAACCGCCGCCCCTATAGCGGATAAAGGCGTGGAAGCAAGCGCCTAGGCCCGATGTCCGCCTTCGACCTGAAGCATCGATACAGGGAACAATGCGCGCGCGGCGGCATAATCCCCGTGGCCTGCGCCTCCCGAGATGATTGCAGCCATGAGCGCCGGTACTTCGACCAATACGCCTAACCTGAAGCCGATTAGGACGACATTTGAGACAGGTTTCGAAGTAGGTTCAGCGCCCATTGTTTGAGAATCTACGTTGGCGAAGGTCCGCTTTCCACCCATTACGGACGTTAGTGGTCACGCAGCGGCCAGTGCGGCGTCGCTGACGTACGGATTCGTCCGCCGCTCATGGCCAAAGGTCGACATTGGTCCATGCCCCGGCACGAAAGCGGTGTCATCACCCATCGGCCACAGCCTGGTCGTGATCGAGCGGATCAGCTGCTCCTGATTGCCATTGGGGAAATCCCAGCGACCGACCGAGCCTTTGAACAGGACGTCCCCCACCAGTGCCAGCTTCGATTCCGGATGATGGAAGACGATGTGGCCGGGCGTGTGACCGGGGCAGTGGCGCACATCGAATGTGAGCTTACCAACGGTGGCTTGATCGCCGTCCTTGAGCCAGCGCGACGGCTCGAAGGGCCGGCCGACAATGCCGTAGCGCGGACCGTCCTCGCCAAGCTTCGAGATCCAGAAGATGTCGTCCTCATGCGGCCCTTCGATCGGAACGCCCAGCTCCTCCGCGAAAATGCCGGCCCCGCCGCAATGGTCGATGTGGCCGTGCGTAAGGAGGATTTTCTCGATCGCGACACCGGCTTGCTGAGCAGCCGCCTTCAGCCGCAGAAGATCGCCGCCCGGATCCACGAAGGCGCCTTGCATGGTCGCGGTGCACCACAGCAACGTGCAATTCTGCTGCAGGGGAGTGACTGGGATGATCGCCGCTCGAAGCGGAGGTTTGCTCACTTGGGCTGGTCGAGCGTCGCCATCGAAGGCGGCTCGTTCTTCAATGAGGCCGCGACGGCTTCCGCCCGACGCATGACTCGAAGCAGGTTGCCGCCCGCGAGTTTGCCGAGATTTTCATCGCTCCATCCACGACGGATCAACTCCGCAAACAGCAGGGGATAGCCCGCGACACTGTTCATGCCGGGCGGCGCCTCGGTGTACCCGATGCCGTCGAGGTCGCCGCCAACGCCGACATGATCGTAGCCGGCGACCTTCGCGACGTGTTCGACATGGTTGGCGATCTGGCCGACCGTGACCTGCGGAACGGCATGAGCAGCCGTCCACTCCTTCATCGCCGCCTCACGCTTGTCCGGCTGACCGACGTATAGCGACTTGAGCCGCGCCTCCTCCGCTGCCTGCTCGGCATTCCATTTGCGCACATCATCCGAGACATAGCCGCTGTAGAAATTAACCATGACGACGCCGCCGTTCGCGGGGAGGAGCTTCAGTATGTCGTCGGGAACGTTGCGCGGGTGGTCGTCGATCGCTCGGGCTCCGCTGTGGGAGAAGATTACCGGAGCCTTCGTCACCTCAAGCGTGTCGCGCATCGTTTCCTCGCTGACGTGACTGAGGTCGACCAGCATACCCAGGCGGTTCATTTCGTGAACGACGATGCGGCCGAAATCATTGAGGCCGTGATATTTGGGATCGTCGGTCGCGCTGTCGGCGAACTCATTATTCTTGAAGTGGCTCAGCGTCATGTACCGAGCGCCGAGAGTATAGAATTCGCGGAGCGCAGCGAGGCTGCCGCCGATCTGGTGACCACCTTCGACCCCGATCAGCGACGCGACCTTGCCCTTACGGTGGATCCGCACGATGTCATCGGCGGTCCCGGCAAGTTCGAGATCGTTGGGATAGGCTTTGACGAGGCGCTTGACGGTGTCGATCTGCTCGATGGTCTGGCGGATCGCCGTATCGCCCGTCACGTCAGAGGAAATATATACGGACCAGAATTGCCCTCCGACGCGGCCCTGATGAAGCCGCGCCATGTCGGTCATCAGCGGATCCGGCTGGCGCCGGTCGCTTCCGCTGGCAAGGCCCTCGATGCTCAATTTGTAATTTTCGCGAAGCTGCTCGGCCAAATCGTTGTGCCCGTCGATCAACGGAGTGCGCTTCAGGATCCGGTCGATCCGCGACTGGATCTTCGGGTCAATTTGCTGCGCGGCGGAAGTGGCTGGAATGAGGGACATAGCTGCGGCAAGCAACGCCATCTTTTTCAGGGTCATGGCGTGTGGGTTTAGGAACAGCTTAGGCGGCGCGCAATCGGCGGGGGCTTGCGGGCGCGTAGGGTTCCCGCGATTGAGGGGTTATGCAGCGTCCGGCGGACCTTGAAGAAGTCATGCGGTTCGATCCCGACGAGGGGATCGCCAATCTCGACGAGCATCTCGATCGGCTTAAGCAATCGGCGGATGAACGCGGGTTCAAGTTCGACCGCCATGCGGCGCGCAATGAGCTGCAGGCGGCGACCTTCGGGAAGCGGCACCCGGCGATCGCTCGGCTTCTGCTGTCGCCGACGGGTGCGATGGCCATTGAAGTGAAGCCAGCGGATTAGGCCGCGAGCGGGAAGCGCAGCAGGCGGTCAGAGACGGGCACCAGCGCGGAAGCGCTTGTCCCGACTGAGCCGATGATCTCGGGATGATGGGCGTCAAGCCCCCCGGTCAGAGAACCGAATGCGGGCATGATCATCTTAGTTGCCGAAACGACGAAGCAGCGGCGCGACACCTGCCGTCCCCTGAGGTGGACCCGCAGCTTGGGGTGGAAGTGGCCCGAAATTTCGGGTCGGTGCTCATCACGGATGGCCTCGTGGCGAAGGATGATTCCGTCGATCTCGACCTCGTCGGCGAGGCGGCCTCCGCAATGGTCGGCGAAGCCAGGGTCGTGATTGCCCACGATCCAGATCCAATCGAGCAAGCCGGTGAGGCCAGTCAGAAGCGCTCGCGCGTTTTGCGGCAGCCGTTCGCAGCCGAAGCGGTCGTGGAAGCTGTCGCCGAGGCAATAGAGCCGAGTCGCGCCGGTCCGCTGCACCTCCTGCGTCAGCGCTGTCAGGGTCGCATGCGAATCATAGGGTGGCAGAAACTGGCCGAGCCGCGCGAACCAGCTTGCCTTTTCGAGGTGCAGGTCGGCGACGAGCAGAGCCTTCTGCGCCGGCCAGAAGAGCGCGCCATCGGGGCTGGCCAGGAACGTTTCGCCCGCGAACGAAAAGGGAACCATGGCTCTTCATCGCGCGGTCACGGTTCCAACGTCAACACATGATCGCGCAGCGCCCGCGCGTCGTGCAAAGCGTTATGCGGAACCTTGCTGTTCGCCGCCGTGCTGAAGCCGGAGAGTTCCACGAACTTGAACGTCAGCGGCGGAACCTCGACCATCACACCGGGACCCGTCACGAGCAGCGCGTTGAACTGCGCAATGTCCTCCGGCCAGTCGGCGACGATCACGGGATCGGGGTCGCCGGCAAGATAATGGGCGATCACGCGCGCGGCGTCCGCGCGGCTGAGGCGAGTTGAAACCAGGGAGTCCGGGACGGTGTCGAGATAGGGGATGACGTTGCGCTCGACCCAATCTTCGAGCGTGCAATCCCAGTCGAGCGTTAGATACAGCTCCTCGCCCTCCTCCGGCACCAGCGCGAGCGACAGGAGGGCGCCGCCCCAACCATTATATTCGGTGTCGAGGAAGTAGCGCATCGTTCAACGCTTGCGGGCAGGTGCGTGGCTTGTCTACCCCGCTGGACAGATGCAGAGGCGCGCGCAATGTTGCGCAGCCAAAGAGGGGAGATCCATGCGTAAGATTCTTGTTTCGGCGCTGGCCGGTGCGGCGTTCGTGACGGCACCCGCTGCAGCAGACACTCCGGATCGGCCACAGCTCGAGAAGGCGGTCAAAGCTGCCCACTCAGACAACCTCAAGCGGCTGCAAGACTGGATCGCTCATCCGACGATTGCCGCGGAGAAGGTGAACGTCGCCGACGGCGCGGAATATGCGCGCAAGCTGTTGCTCGATGCGGGTTTCCAACAAGCGAAGGTCATTTCGACCGACGGTGTCCCGGGTGTGTTCGCCACGCTCGACGCAGGGGCTCCGACGACGCTCGGAATCTACTTCATGTATGACGTCAAACAGTATGACCCCAAAGAATGGTCATCACCCCCTCTCGAGGGTCGCCTGGTCGATCGCCCCGAAGGCAAGGCCGTCATGGGCCGCGGTGCGGTCAACCAGAAGGGACCAGAGATTGCTTTTTTGTCGGCGCTTCATGCCTTCAAAGCCGTTGGTCGTAAGCCCCCTGTCAACTTCGTTCTGGTTGCAGAAGGGGAAGAGGAGATCGGCTCGCCCCACTTCCTCCAGGTGATCAACAATCCCGAGGTTAAAGCGGCGATGAGCAAGGCTTCCGGAGTGTTCATTCCGGGCGCCAATCAGGAGAGCAATGGAGCCACCTCGATCGACCTCGGCGCCAAGGGCGTTATTGAACTGCAACTGATCTCGAGTGGCGAAAACTGGGGCCGTGGGCCCGCAAAGGACATTCATTCAAGCCTCAAGGCCAATGTGGACAGTCCTGCGTGGCGGCTGGTCAAGGCTTTAAACACGCTGGTCTCCGAGGACGGGCAAACGCCCGCGATCGACAACTGGTTCGAGAATGTGAAGCCGCTCACCGCACGACAGAAAGAGCTGATCGCCGAGGGTGTCTCGAAGTCTGACGAAGCCGATGTGATGAAGCAGCTCGGAATCAAGCACTGGTACAAGAATGAGGATTATCTCACTGCTTCCTATCGTCTCGCTTCTCAGCCGACAGTGAACATCGAGGGACTGGTCGCGGGCTACACGGGCCCAGGCGGCAAAACGGTTCTGCCGGGCCGCGCCGAAGCAAAGCTCGATCTCCGGCTGGTTCCGGACATGACCAGAGACGAAGCTGTAACCAAGCTCAAGGCGCACCTCGCTAAGCGCGGCTTTTCGGACATCATCGTCAATGTGAGTGGCGGCTACAGTCCGACCGAGACTGACGAAAACAGCATCCTCGTCCGGTCGCAAATCGCCGCGCTCAAGAAGGCCGGCGTCGAATATTCGCTGAGCCCGCGCCTGGCAGGCTCCTGGCCCGGCGTCACTTTCACCGGCCCGCCGCTTAAACTGCCCGCGGTTGGCTTCGGACTCGGCACCGGTGGCGGCGCGCACGCGCCGGACGAATGGTATCTGATCGACAGCAAGAGCCCAAAGGTGGCAGGCCTGGACGAATCGGCGATGTTCTACGTCGATTATCTCTACGAACTGGCCGGCATGGCGCAGTCGGCCAAGCGCTGATCGGATGCTTAGGGCGTCATACCTCGGGCCGATCCGTTCGTCCTGAGTAGGGACTGAGCTAAGCCGAAGGCCCGTATCGAACTACGGTCCTTCGATACGCCGGTTCTACAGGCTCACTAGCTACTTAGGATGAACGTGCTGGGGCTATCGCTGCTGGAATACGGCGCAGTCGTCGGTCGGGAGCGCCTTGCCCTTGCGACAGCGCTCGTAGGCCAGGCGCCACTGGCGACCGCGCTCCTCCTCCTGCTTCCGGAGCTCGCGCCCGCGCTTCTCGTCCGCTTCGGACTGGCTGGTTGTGACCGCGTCGACTCCGGCGGACGCCACCTTCACCGGCAAAGTGACGACATCGACGGCGGTGCTCGCCACCGTTCGGACGACGCAGCCGCCGAGAAGTGCGGGCAGCAGAATGAGGATTCCCCGTTTCATAGCTCGTGAACGTCGCAGATGGGGAACTAACGGGCAATGAACGTTCACAACTGCATGGCCTCCTGGGCCAACGCCTCGGCTTGCATGAGCAGCGATTCATCGGCCTCCGCTCCTGACGGCAGCGCTTCCCGGCCGACAATCACCATGAACGGCACCGCCATGGGGGTGATCCGGCCAGTTTCGACGTGAAGCATTGTGGCTGACGCGCGGTCGACGAGGCGCACCAGGCGCCCGAGTTCTGTCATCCTCCGGCGTGCGTCTTCCCACGCTGCGCGAAGCAGCAGATGCTGCGGCTCATAGCGGCGCAGCACGTCGTAGATGAGGTCGGTTGAAAAGCTGACCTGACGCCCTGTTTTCTTCTTGCCGGGATGCTGTCGCTCGACGAGTCCGCCGATCACCGCGGCTTCCCGGAACGCGGTCTTGAGCAAATAGCTGTTCTCGACCCATTCGACGAATTCGCGTTCGAGGATGTCGGGCGAGAAGAGCGCCCTGGGATCATGGATCGGCTCGAGCCCGTAACAGGCGAGACCGTAATCGTTGGCGACGAAGCCGAGCGGCTTCAGCCCCGCTTTCTCCATGCGCTTGGTGAGCAGCATTCCCAGCGACTGATGCGCATTCCAGCCTTCGAAGCTGTAGGCAACCATGTAGTGATGACTTTCGTGCGGGAAGGTCTCGACGAGGAGCTGGTGCGGTTCCGGAAGGACCGAGCGCTCGGACTGCACTTCGAGCCATTCGCTGACATCATCGGGGAATCGGCTCCAGTCGTTCCGGTCGGCGAGCATGTTGCGGACGCGATTGGCGAGGTGCGTCGACATCGACATGCGCTGACCACCGTAGGTTACAATTCGAGCGCGTTTCGAAGAGGCGTGGACGATGATGTCCATGTCCTTGAACTGCTCGACCTCGAGACTGAGGCCGGAGAAGTAGAAATGGTCGCCGGGCGAAAGCGTGGAGGCGTAGCCTTCCTCAATCGTGCCCAGCTTGCGGC
>JBKPLG010000038.1:0-8034 GCA_046731515.1 Pseudomonadota bacterium
GGATGATCCGGCATAAAGTGTCGAGCGGGGTCAGCGGGTCCATGCGCGTCCTTTCCTTGCTCCGTGTAACGAGAGCAATCGTAAGCGGTTCCTCCGCGTTGACCGGCAGAAACCACCTACCTATATCCCGCGCCTCGCGGCTGCCATACAGGGGCCGCTTTCAAGCCTCGGGGCGGAGTAGCTCAGCTGGTTAGAGCAGCGGAATCATAATCCGCGTGTCGGGGGTTCAAGTCCCTCCTCCGCTACCATCCCAAATTGTTGAATTTTCTGCCGTTTTCCTAAGTGACGGGCGTAGGAACAGTGTGTTCTCGTTCCTTCACGAACGTTTCCGCAGTTTTCCGGGGATTTGGGGACTTTCAATTTCATTCGTCCGGGCCCAGATCGGACACGGATTTGGCCACAAGGGTGAGGGCGGGGTGCCCAGAATCGAGGCATCGTTTGGACACCGTGCTCGCCCGCTAGTGCGAAACGTAACATTGGGGGACGCTCGGGAGCCGAATGATCCAGGATCGGGCTAATGTCTGCTTTCGACCCAAATTAGGCGTGCGCCAGCTAACCCGTCTGACTTCCCTCTATTTGCCGAAGCCTAGAATCAGGCGCAGTCGCGTCGATGGCGCGCGCGAGTTCGTCGTATCGATTTGCTAATTCCAGATGGGTCTTCCGCGCGACCGGATGAGCGGCCTTCATGGCAGCTATGCGCTCCTCCGCTGCTCGCCGGGCGAAATAAACACCGTCACACTGCATATGCCACCCCCCATGGTCGCAACTTCACACCGGCTCGCCCTTCTTTCGAGTCGCGGAACCGATTTATCCATAAAATCCATTAGGATGCGAGTCCGGCCAGCACTTTCGTCATCGCGCAGTGGAGCACCACCGAGTCCGCTTTCCACCCTTTCCGGACACTAGCGGCTTAGGTCTGCTTTCGACCCATTGCGGACATTCGGACTGGTTTCGACCCTGTTTTGCCGGGCGTGTAGGAGAGATTTCGCTTTCATTTTGAAACGGACTTGAACGGCGCTACGGGCGCAATCATCTAAGAGCGGCGTGCCCCATCGCGGCGTCCATGCCGCCAGTAACAGCGTGCCCCTTGTGAGCGGAGGCAGCGTGGACAGCACCAGCAGTGAATTTGGCCGCGTTGGCGAGCGCGAGACTTTGTGGGTTCGTATCCGCCGCCGGCCGCTCGCCCAGCAGGCCGCCATTGCCATTGCCGCAGCAGCACTCGTGCTGCTTGGGGCTTACCTTCTACTCGGCAACGGCGCACCACCGCCCCAGGCCGCGACGCCCCCGACTCCGGTCGGGGTGATCGTCGTCACGGAGCAGCCGGTCGCGCTCATGACGGAGCTCCCGGGACGGACCTCGCCCTACGAGACCTCGGATGTCCGCCCGCAGGTCGACGGAATCATCCGCGCCCGCGTGTTCACCGAGGGTGACTATGTGCGCGCCGGACAGCCGCTCTATCGGATCGATCCGGTCACCTATGAAGCCCGCGTGGCGAACGCGCGCGCCGCACTCGCTCGGGCTCGTGCGTCCACGATCGCAGCGGACGGGCAGGTGCGTCGCTATCGCGAGCTCGTTCGCCGCGACTTCGTGTCCAAGCAGCTTTACGAAAACGCGCAGTCGGCCGCCGGCGAGGCGCGCGCCGACGTCGAGGCACAGGCTGCGGCCCTTCGCTCGGCGCAGATCGACCTCGACCGCACCGTGATCCGCGCGCCGATTTCCGGGCGCATCGGCCGATCGCTCTACACCACCGGCGCGCTGGTCAAGGCGGCGCAGGACAATCCCCTCACCACCATCCAGCGCCTCGATCCCATCTATGTCGACATCCAGCAGTCGAGCGCCGACCTGCTGCGCCTCCGCGAGCAATCGATCGCCGGAGTCATCGCCGACGATCACGCGCCGGTCCGCCTGCAGCTCGAAAGCGGCTCGATGTACCCGCTCGTCGGGACATTGAGCTTCGCCGACGTGACCGTGGATCCGGCCACGGGATCGCAGACAATCCGAGCCGTTTTTCCCAATCCGCAGCACCTGCTCCTCCCCGGCATGTTCGTGCGCGGGCAGGTGTCGCAGGGCGTGCAGGCGCGCGCCATCCTCGTTCCGGAGCGCGCGGTCAGCCGTGACGAGCGCGGTCGCCCGACGGTCATGGTCGTCGGTCCGAACAACATGGCCCAGCTGCGCGTGATCCAGGCAGACCGAAGCGTCGGCAGCAACTGGGTTGTCACCGGCGGCCTCAAGGTCGGCGAGAAGGTGATCACCGACGCGGGCCCACTGCTGCGCCCCGGCATTCCGGTGAACCCGCAGCCCTCGCGCGGCCGCTGACAGGCGATGTCGCGCTACTTCATCGACCGGCCAATCTTCGCCTGGGTGCTTGCCATCCTGGTCATGCTGTTCGGCCTGCTTGCGGTCCGATCGCTGCCGATCGCGCAATTCCCGGCGCTCGCCCCGCCACAGATCAGCGTCACGGCGATCTTCCCCGGAGCAGACGCGACCACCCTCGATAAGACCACCACCCAGATCATCGAGCAGCAGCTGCAGGGCATCGACCACCTGCGCTACTTCTCCTCGCAATCCTCATCGGCCGGACAGGTGGTCGTGACCCTGACCTTCGACCAGGGGACGGATTCCGACACTGCGCAGGTCCAGGTCAACAACAAGGTCCAGGCCGCGCTTCCGCTGCTTCCGCAAGAGGTCCAGCGCCAGGGCGTTCGGGTCGAGAAGTCCTCAGCCAACTTCGCACTCGTCCCGGGCCTCTACTCGGCCGACAATTCGCACGACCGCAACGACCTTGCGGACATGATGGGCTCGAAGATCCAGGAGCCGGTCAGCCGCATCAACGGCGTCGGTAACTTCCAGCTGTTCGGCTCCCAATATGCGATGCGCATCTGGGTCGATCCGATGAAGCTCAACAGCTACCAGCTGACCATGGCCGACGTGACGTCGGCCGTGCAGGCACAGAACGCGCAGGTGTCGGCGGGCCAGATCGGCAACCTGCCCGCACCGCCCACGCAGGAGCTGAACGCGACCGTCTCGGTCCAGTCGCGGCTCCAGACCCCCGAGGAATTCGGCGCCATCCGCGTGAAGACGTCGCCTGACGGGTCAGTCGTGCGACTGCGCGACGTGGCGCGCGTGGAGCTTGGCGCCGAACAGTACGGCTTCAGCTCACGCTATAACGGCCATCCCGCGACTGCCGCAGTCATCCGCCTCGCGCCCGGCGCCAACGCGCTCAAGACGCTCGGCGAGGTGAAGGCTAAGATCGCCGAGATCGCCAAGGGCTTCCCGCCCGACGTGAAGGTCATCTACCCGTGGGACACCACGCCTTTCGTGAAGACGTCGCTGCGCCAGGTTGTTGAAACGTTGTTCGAGGCGATGATCCTGGTCTTCCTCGTCATGTTCCTCTTCCTGCAGAACTGGCGCGCCACGCTCATCCCGACGATCACGATTCCAGTCGTCCTGCTCGGGACGCTGGCGGTCATGTCGGTGGCCGGATTCAGCATCAACACCTTGACCTTGTTCGGAATGGTGCTCGCCATCGGCCTTCTTGTCGACGACGCAATCGTCGTCGTCGAGAACGTCGAACGGCTCATCACCGAGGAAGGCTGTCCGCCCAAGGAAGCTGCGCGACGGTCGATGGACGAGCTTTCGGGCGCGCTGATCGCGATCGCGCTCGTCCTCGCCGCCGTCTTCCTGCCAATGGCCTTCTTTGGCGGTTCGACCGGTGTCATCTACCGGCAGTTCTCGCTGACGCTGATTTCCGCGATGGCGCTTTCCGTCCTCGTCGCGCTGATCCTCACGCCCGCACTTGCCGCCACCATCCTCAAGCCCGGCGATCCGATGAAGCACGAGGGGAACGGTCCGCTCGACCGCTTCTTCCGCTGGTTCAACGATCGGTTCGACCGCGCGCGCGTCGTGCACGAAAAGGGCGTTCGCAAGACGATCGGCGGTACGAAGCGCGCCGCGCTCGCCTATGCCGCGATCTTCGCCATCATGGGCTTCCTCTTCTGGCGCCTGCCCACGGGGTTCCTCCCGGACGAGGACGTCGGCTACGTCTTCACTTTGGTCTTCGGCCCTTCCGGCGCCACCCTCCCGCGCACCGACGCCGCGCTCGACGCGACGCAGGATTATTTCTTCAACAAGGAGAAAAGCAACACCGAAGCCGTGTTCACGGTCGGCGGCTTCTCCTTCGCCGGCCAAGGACAGAATGCCGGCATCGCCTTCGTCAAGCTGAAGGATTGGGACGAGCGCAAGGGCAAGGCGAATACCTCCGGAGCGATTGCCGAGCGGGCGCTCGGCGGCCTTTCGCAATATCGCGATGCGCTGATCGTTACCGTGATCCCGCCCGCCGCGCTCGAGCTCGGTAACGCCACCGGCTTCGACCTGCAGCTGGTCGACACGGGCAATATCGGCCACGCCAAGCTCGTCGAGGCGCGCAACATGATGCTTGGCATGTCGATGCAGGACAAGCGCCTCGCCGGCGTGAGGCCCGTGAGCCTCGAGGATGCGCCGCAGCTCACGGTCGACGTCGACCAGGACAAGGCGCGAGCGCTCGGCCTCGACATCGGCGCGATCAACCAGACGATCGCTTCCGCCTGGGGCGGGTCCTACATCAACGACTTCATCGACCGCGGCCGCGTGAAGCGCGTCTACGTGCAGGCCGACGAGCCTTATCGCTTGCGGCCGGAAGACGTAACGGAGCTTTATGTGCGTGGGGCTGATGGCAAGAGCATGACGCCGTTCACCGCCTTCTCGACGCTCAAATGGGCGAACGCGCCAGTCCAGCTTTCGCGCTACAACGGCCTGCCCGCGCTCGAGCTGCAGGGCTCGGCCGCCCCCGGAGTGAGCACCGGCACCGCTATGAAGGCGATGGAGGAGATCCAGGCGAAGCTACCGCCGGGAACCGCGCTCCAATGGACTGGCCTTTCCTACGAAGAACAGCAGTCGAGTGGCCAAGCGGCGCCGTTATACGGCCTGTCGCTGCTCATTGTCTTCCTCGCCCTTGCCGCGCTCTACGAAAGCTGGACTATTCCGCTCGCGGTGATTCTGGTCGTTCCACTTGGCATCGTCGGCGCGCTGCTCGGCGCGAAGCTCACCGGCCTCGAGAACAATGTCTATCTGCAGGTCGGGCTGATCACGACGATGGGCCTCGCCTGCAAGAATGCGATCCTGATCGTGGAGTTCGCCGAGGAGCGAATGCGCACGGGCGCAAGTTGCATCGAGTCCGCCGTCGAAGGCGCGAAGCTCAGACTTCGGCCGATCATCATGACCAGCTTCGCCTTCGTCTTCGGCGTTCTGCCACTCGCGCTCGCGAGCGGCCCTGGCGCGGGAGCCCAGACGGCCATCGGCCGCGCCGTCGTCGGCGGCACTCTCACCGCGACCTTCCTCGCGATCTTCTTCGTGCCCCTGTTCTTCGTCTTCGTGAAACGCTGCTTCCATCTCGACAAGCCGGTACCTTCGCCTCGCGCGCAAGTCGCCCCCGCTGAATAATCTCGTCGGCTGGGCGCTGGGTCAGGCAGCGGTTATCAACCGCTAGTATCCGCTTTCCACCCAAATCTGCCGCCCGGCTTCGACCCTTTGCGGCCATTAGAGCGCGGCGGTGACGTTGCTCTGAGTTAGCTTTCGCGCCGGTAGTGCACGGCGATCGCGCCGCTGCGGAGCGGCTTCGCCGAGATCAGAGCGAGCCTTCGCGTACTGGGCAGCCCGTCCTGGTACAGCGTCGGGCCGTGTCCGGCGATCCTAGGCTGGACGAGGAGCCTGTATTCGTCGATCAGATCCAACCGGTCCAGCTCGGTTGCGAGTTTGCTACTACCGAGGAGCACGCCAGCGGGATTCGCGTGCTTGATCCTTTGCACGCCTATTCGCAGGTCGTCGGCGATGTGGTGGCTGTTGGTCCAGGGGAAGTCCTTTCGCGTCGACGACACCACGTACTTCGGCTTGGCCTCCAGCTTCACCCACTCGCGTATCGCCGGCGGCGCGTCCACGTCGCCGCGAGCGACCGCCGGCCAGTAGCTCTCCATCATTTCGTATGTCGTGCGGCCCCATAGCATCGCTCCGGCGTCGTCCATGAGGCGGGGGAAGAACGCGTGCGTCTCGTCGTCAGCGATCCCCTCTTGATGGTCGACGCAGCCGTCCAGCGTGACGTTTATGCTGAAGGTCAATTGTCCCATGTGGTCAGCCTAAGCCATAGGCTCCAGAAAGGGCAACCGGCGGTGCAGCGGCCAATGTCCGCTTTCCACCCAAAGCAGACATTGCCAGCTCTTTGCCAACGGCCTCAACTTGCCCGATACATTGTTTCGGCGCACGATGGCGTTGAGCGGAGGAACTGCGCATGGCCGGCGTGTTCTTGAGCTACGATCGCGACGACCGTGCTGCTGCAAAGATCATCGCGACCGCGCTGGAGAAGGCTGGTCACTCGGTTTGGTGGGATCTCCACGTCCGCGGCGGTGCACAATTTTCGAAGGTCATCGAAGAGGCGCTGAAGGCGGCTGATGCTGTTGCCGTGCTCTGGTCGGCCAAGGCAATCGAATCGGCCTGGGTCCGTGACGAGGCAGCTGCGGGGCGCGACACCGGACGCCTGATCCCCGCCACGATCGACGGCACGGATGCTCCGCTCGGCTTCAGGCAGTACCAGACGATCGACCTGACTGATTGGAAGCGCGCATCGCGATCGCGCGGCTATGCAGCGCTCGAGCAGGCAGTGAATGAG
This sequence comes from Pseudomonadota bacterium, assembly GCA_046731515.1. Classification (GTDB taxonomy): domain Bacteria; phylum Pseudomonadota; class Alphaproteobacteria; order Sphingomonadales; family Sphingomonadaceae; genus Sphingomicrobium. The sequence goes on from JBKPLG010000038.1 coordinate 6,698, forward strand.
CTTGGCGGGAAGCCGGCAGCTCCGAACTCTGCGCCGGTGTCGCAGCCCAGACTAGCGCCGCCGAGTGGGTTTCGGCCTTGGGCATGGGGGCTGCCGGTGGTCGGAGCGCTTGCGGTCGCGCTCTATTTCCTTTGGCCGTCGACTTCGAGTGCAATTCCTGCCGTGTCGGTCATCGCGTCTGAGCCGCTGTCCAAATCGCTCGCCCGCGATCTGTTGGTGAAGCTGGGCAGCCTGCAATCGGCAAAGTCCGGCTCGATGCGGCTGCTCAGTGACGACCCCGGCCCGAGATCGAAGGCCGACCTCGTCTTCGAGATCGCGGGTGACCCCGGCTCCGCACGGCCCAGCGCAAATCTGTTGCTGATGGGCGGCACGGATACGTCAGTGCTCTGGTCCAAGACTTTTGAACAGGAAACGGGGACTCTCGCGGATCTAAAGCAGCAGATGGCGTTTACGGCGGCGCGGGTCCTGGGGTGCGCATTGGATGCGCGCAACATCGGCCCGCGATCGCTCAACTCGCAGACGCTCAAGGTTTATTTGAACGCCTGCGCGCAGCTGTCGGAAATCGGCGCTCAGGATGCATCACCAGTCATTCCGCCTTTGCTCCAAGTCACACGCGACGCCCCCTGGTTCAAGGGTGGATGGGCCAAGCTTCTCGCCGCCGAGGCTCAGTCGCTAAACCCCATTCGTGGAGATGAAGAAGCTCGAAAGCTTCTTCGGCAGCACATTGAGATCGCCCGCAGACTTGATCCCACGATGCCCCAGATCGCGCTGGCGGAGGTCGCCGAACTTGGCGCCGGTTCGTACGCCAAAGCGGCTTACTTTCTCGACCGCGCCAAAGAGGCGCATCCGGACGATGTCGATGTGCTGGGAGCCCGCGCGTTCTTTCTCATGAATATTGGAAGATCGAGGGAGGCAATCGAAGACGCCGGCCGAGCGGTCGAACTCGATCCTTTGTCGCCGCTACTGCGCAACGAATATATCTCCGCTCTGGCGTATGGCGGGCGCATCGACGCGGCGCGCGAGGAGCTTAAGGCGGCAGCGCGTCTCTGGCCTGGCACGATCAGCGTTCAGGACATCCAATTCCCGCTTCAATCTTCGTTACGGAGACCCGAAAGAAGCCCAGGGCGTTGGTGGCCGGAATGGTGGACCTGCCCTGGATCTGTTCCTGAAGGCGAGAATGGAGCCGACGGCCGAAAATATACGGCAAGTAACGTCATATCTCCCCGGCAACCGAATCCATGATCCTGTCGCACTAGCAAATCTCGCGCAGGCCATGGCTGAATTTCATCAGGAGAACGAACTCTTTGCGCTGTTGCTCCAGCCGACGCACCGCACCG
>JBKPLG010000039.1:0-7697 GCA_046731515.1 Pseudomonadota bacterium
GCGTCGTCGTCAGCCATCGACATGCTCAGCGATGAGTGCAAGGACGTCCAGCGGTCGATCGGCAACGGCGATTGCTCCAGCTTCGATCAGCTCTTGCGCCTCATGATAACCCCAGCCGGCGCCAATCCCGCTCGCTCCGGCAGCTGCGGCCATCGCCATGTCATAGCTGGTGTCACCGACGACGATCGTGCTCTCGGGCGCGGCTCCGGCGTCAGCAATCGCCTGAAGCACCATCGAGGGATGCGGCTTCGACGGGTGCCGGTCAGCCGTCTGCAGTGAGAGGAAGCGCGCGTGGATGTGGTGCAGTTCGAGGCAATGCTTGAGCCCGCGATCCGATTTGCCAGTCGCGACCGCGAGGACCCAGCCGGCATCTTCCAAGGCATCGAGCAGATCGAGCACGCCGTCGAACAGTGGCTCCTCGACCCGGCCCGCGACCCGCAAGGTCATGAAGGTGCGCTTGTAGTCCTCGGATAGCTGCACGTGCTGCTCCGGAGATCCGTGGGGGACGAGGGCCGCCATCGCCTCTTGGAGACTGAGACCGATCACGCGCCGGCACTCGCGCGCCGGCGGCAGGTCCAGCTCATGCAGCCGAAACGTCTCCTCCAGGGCGACGTAAATGGTCGCGCCGCTGTCCACGAGCGTGCCGTCGCAATCGAAGATGGCGAGCCTATTCGTCACGCAGGGCCGCCTCGCCGATCGCTGCGACAATGTCTTCCCGGCCGGCGGAACGCTGGCCTTCGATAGTCGCCGCCAAGTCATCCCGGGTCTTGTGCTGGTTGAACTTGCGAGTCCCGCGGATCTCGACCGGATCGACCTCGAATCCGACAATGGCGCGAGTCATCCCCTCGAATTTGCCGGGCGACATCTTTGCGCGGGTCCAGGGCCGATCGGGCGAATGGCGCCCCTCGAACGTCTCCGACAGCTGATCGAGCAGGGCGACCAGCTTCTCTTGGGAGAGGCGTCGGGCCTGTCCCTCGATCTCGACTGCCTCATAATGCCAGGTCGGCACCTGATTGTCCGACACATACCAGTTGGCGCTGTGATAGCCTTCGCGACCCGAGACGCTGATCAGGATCGGCCGTCCGTCGAGCTGGTCCGCAATCCTGTTGCGCTTGGCGACATGGAACCAGACATGCCCGTTCCTTATGGCGACTGGAACGTGCACCACGAACAGGCCGTCCTCCGTGGCGGTGAAGATGTGGGCGAAGGCGCGCTCACCAACGAACGCCAGAATCTCATCCCGCTCTGTCCAGCCGAAAGCTGCATTCGGATGCATCAGCGCCGCCCACTGGAGGATGACGCGCCACGCGCTCGGCGCTCACCTCTTCGTTCACGCCGCCGGGCCTTGGCTGCCGCAGCTAAACGACGTTGCTTCGCTTCTGGCGGCGGTTTGGGTTGGTGAAGTGGCAATGCATCGCCGGCGCTTTGATCAAACCCCAGCGTAGCGAGGCTATCAGTAAAATGCTGCGGAAGTTCAGCCGTGACGTCGATCTTGCCACCATCCGGGGCCGCAATTTTGATCCGCCGGGCGTGGAGGTGGAGCTTTCTGCTAATTCCGCCCGTTAGAAAGGCTTCCGCACCGCCATATTTCGCATCACCCACGATCGGGTGACCGAGCGCCGCCATGTGCGCCCGCAGCTGGTGGGTGCGCCCGGTCAGCGGTTGAAGCTCGACCCAGGCGGCGCGATTGCCAGCCCGATCGATCATTCGCCAGCGCGTTTTCGCGGCAAGCCCATGCTCCTTGTCGACATGCATTTTCTCGCCGCCCGTTCCCGGCTGCTTGGCGAGCGGCGCGTCGATGAGCCCTTGCTCCGCGTCAGGCACTCCGACGACCAATGCCCAATACACCTTGCGCGCGGTACGGCCGGAAAAAGCCTTGGCAAAATGCCCCGCAGCACGTGCGGTCCGAGCGACCAGAAGCGCCCCCGAAGTATCCTTGTCGAGCCGATGTACCAGCTTCGGCCGTGCGCCTTCAGGCGCCAGTCCATCGAGCAATCGATCGAGATGCTGGGTTGTCTTCGTTCCTCCTTGGGTCGCCAAACCCGGCGGCTTGTTCAGTACGAACGCTCCCGAATCTTCGTAGACCACCATCTCGCGCACGAATTGCGTTTCATCTTCCGTCAGCGGGTCGCGCTTGGGCTGCCGCCGCGTCGAACGTGCCGGCGATACCTCGACCGGTGGAACGCGGATCTCCTGCCCTGCTTCGACTCGATCACCGGGCACCGCCCTCTTGCCGGCCAGTCGCAGCTGTCCGGTCCGTGCCCAACGGGACACCAGGTTGAAACTGACCTCCGGCATGTGCCGCTTGAACCAGCGGTCCAGCCGGATGCCGTCATCGTCTTCGTCGACGGTGAAAGTACGAACCTCGCTCACGGGGGGCGCTTAGCCGGTACAGGCGGCGATTGCGAGGAGCGCCAGCGACGAGGCAATCCAGCAAAGCATCGCGACTGGATTGCTTCGCTACGCTCGCAATGACGATCAGCTCTCCGCCCAATAATCGAACGCCTGGCGCTGCAGCTTCTTGATGAGCTTCGCTGCCTTCGGACCCTCCCAAAGCCCGGCATAGCCATGCTTCTTTGCCCCGCCGACCCACCAGCCCTGCCCCGGCAGTCCGTCCGATTGACGCACGACCAGCACCGCAAGCTCAGGCTCGCCACGTTCCTCCGCTACATCGTTGACGAAGCCAAGCACCTTGCACAGCGCGCGCATCTTGGGCCGCGTAAAATCGTGGCCGAGCAGCCCGAGCACTTCTGAATAGCTGATCGCCTGGCCCGCCTTCGCCGACGCGATCAGGATCGCCCGCACTTCGCGCGGGTCCGCGAGCAAGCCTGCCTGGCTCATCCCTCCGGCTGTTGCGCGACGGGAGTCAGCTCGAACACGTCGAGCTTCGAGGAACTTTGCGGCCACGGGATCACCAGCCGCCATTTGAACGGGCCGATCCGCTCGAGGACTCCGGCCATGTCGCGCTTTGGACTGTCGCCGTAGGCAATCGGCTGCTGCTGATCCCCCAGCGCCAGGCTTCCGAGGAAGATCAGGCGATTGGAGTCGTCGTCCTCCCACAGCCGTCCGGCCGGTCTTTGACTCCCGGTCTGTTTGACGATGGTCAGCAGATTGTCCTCGACCTCGACGTAGCAGAAGAAAGGCTTGAAGCTTTCGTAGGGGCGGGTCTTCGGCAGAGCCTTGCCGAGCTTGATCAGCCGGCAATTATAACTTCCCGGTGTCGGTGCCGGCCGCGGGAGCGCAGCGCGCGGCAGAAGCAGCCTGCCTTCCTTGCGAATCTCGGCCGCATAGGAAGGGCGAGCTTCCGCGAGCGCCTGCTGCCAGGCGAGACCGAGGCGCGTGAGACGGACCTCGTCGGCTGCGGTGGCCACCTTCTTCCACTCTTCGGCCTTAGGCGGCGGCCCCACCGTTACCGACGGCGTAAGCCCGGGGGGCGGCTTGGGCTTGTTGGTCGCGCAGCCAGTGGCCAGAAGCGCTAGCGCCCCGGCAGTGGTGACGGCAAAAGCGCCGAATCGAGCCACTCGCAGACCTTTCGAGATACCCCACCCACAGACTGACACTCGTCGGTGACAGTTTCAACAAACTCGGTGTTCAGCATAAGCTTTGAACCTTCGCTGACCGACGCTAGGCGCACGAAAAATGAACGCGCCCGCAGATCGCACCCAACCCCGCTCGCACGCGACGGAGCATCATCTTCGCAGCGGCTTCCTGCTCGGCCTCGCCGCCTATGGCCTGTGGGGCGTCCTGCCGATCTATTTCAAGCAATTGGCGAGTATTCCCGCGGTCGACATCGTCGCTCATCGCGTGCTGTGGTCGCTACCCTTTCTCACCATCCTCGTGATGCTTGGTCGGGAATGGCCCAAGGTTCGAGCTGCAGTCAGCCACGGCAAAACGTTCGGCGTTTTGACGATCACCGCTTTGCTCATCGGCGGCAACTGGCTGCTCTACGTTTATTCGGTCACGAGCGGCCATATCCTCGCGGCGAGCTTCGGCTATTATCTGAACCCACTAGCCAACGTGTTGCTTGGCCGGTTCGTGCTCCATGAACGGCTCACTCGTCTTCAATGGGCGGCGGTCGCCATCGCCGCTGGCGGAATCTCTGTTCTCGCTGCGGGGGCGTTAGCTCAGCTGTGGATCAGCCTGACCCTGTGCATCAGCTTCGCGCTCTACGGCCTGCTCCGGAAGGTCGTTCCGGCGGACTCGCTCACGGGGCTTTCGGTCGAGACGGCAATCCTGTTTCCGCTTGCAATAGGCTGGCTAGCCTGGAGAAGCTCTGCCGGAGCGCCGGTGATGGGCACGAGCCAGACGCAGACCGGCTTGCTCCTCCTCGCCGGGTTCGTCTCGACGACGCCGCTCCTCCTGTTCACCGCCGCCGCGAAGCGCCTCCCTTATTCCACTCTCGGCATGCTGCAATTCCTCGCTCCAACGCTGCAGTTCCTTCTTGCGGTTGCGTTCTACGGAGAAGCCTTCACCGCCGCGCACGCGATCGCCTTCCCGGCGATCTGGCTGGCGCTGGTACTCTACGTGACCGCGCTGGTTCGAAGCCCGCGCCTGCCGCAGCCGCCGGAATGATGCTAGGGAGCCGCCGATGTTCAACATTGTCTCGCTGATTATCGGCTTCGTCGCGCTGATCCTCGCTGTCGTCGCCTTCCTTCCACTGCTTGGCTGGGCCAATTGGTTGATCATCCCGGTAGCGATTGTCGGTGCGGTGGTTGGAATGTTGTCGAGGGGCACCGCCGGCCGCAATCTCAACCTCGTCGTGATCGTGATCGGCATTGTCCGGCTGATGCTCGGTGGAGGCCTCTTCTGAGCCGCGATTCCCCGACGGACCCCAGGATCGACGCCTATATCGCGAAGGCGCAGCCTTTTGCTCGCCCCATCCTCGAGCATGTTCGTGAGCGGGTGCATGCCGCCGTTCCCGAGGCCGAAGAAACGCTCAAGTGGAGTGCGCCGGCCTTCACGCTGGACGGCAAGATTCTGCTGATCATGGGTTCGTTCAAGGCTCACGCTGCACTCAACTTTTGGCGCGGGCAGGAAATCGGTGACGGTTCACCCAAAGCGGGCGCCATGGGTCAGTTCGGCAAGCTCACCTCGCTCGACGACTTGCCCACGACTAACGAACTGGAATCCCTGATCCGCGAAGCCGCAAAGCTCGCCAAAACCGCGCCGGCGCCCCGAAAGACGAAGCATGCGCCCAAGCCTCCGCCGGAAATGCATCCCGAATTCGCCGACGCGCTGGACAAGGCACCGAAGGCGAAAGCGAACTTCGAGACATTCGCACCGAGCGCTCGGCGCGACTATCTCGAATGGATCGGCGAAGCGAAGCAGGACGCGACCAGGGCCAAGCGCATCGCTACCGCCATCGAGTGGCTGAGCGAAGGAAAGAAGCGCCACTGGAAGTATGAGACCTGCTGACTATCGCGACATCCTGAGTGCCGGCCCGAAGCGGGTCTGCGCCTCCCCCTCGACTGAAAATCCGCAGCACTCGTAGAAGTCACGCGCGCCGGGATTGGCTGTCACGGACAGGGTCAGGCCGCGTCTCCGCGCTTCATGCGCGGCTTCCTCGACCAGCGCTATCCCAATCCCTTTCCGCCACAACTCCGGCTCCACGAACAGCCCGTCCAGCTCGCCGCCGATCAGCGCAGCAAACCCCGCAAGGCTACCGTCCAGCTCCGCAACGATCACCTGCCCATTCTCGATCTGTTCGGCGGGAAGCTCGATCGCGTCTGGATGAGCCTCGAGCTGTTTCCGATATTCCGGCAGCGCCATCGATGCGCGGCGCTGTAGCGCCTCGAGGTCTAGCCGGTCTCCCGGTGTCGCAAGGCGAAGGCGAAGCGCGTCAGCGCGCTTTGACATAACTTCCAGGCGCGTCCTCGATGGCCTTGAGTCTGCCTTTCCCGGGGATGCGCGGTCCATCGGCCTTGACCGTGTCGGGATCCTGTTTCTGGAGCCAATTGAGCCAGTCCGGCCACCAGCTGCCTTTGTGCTCCTCCGCCCCCGCGATGAAATCGTCCAGCGTCGTCGCGGATTTGTCGTTGACCCAGTACTGATATTTCTGTGCCGCCGGTGGGTTGACGACGCCCGCAATATGGCCGGAGCCGGCAAGCAGGAAGCGTTTCGCGCCCTTGAAGTGATTCATGATTTTCCACACGCTCTCCGGCGGAGCGATATGATCCTCGCGCCCGGCCTGGACATAGGCTGGCGTCGTCACCTCGTTGATATCAATCGGGGTTCCACCGACGGTGATCCCGCCCTTCTCCGCGAGCTTGTTCCCCTCGTAGAGAGTCTGCAAATAATCGCGGTGCCAGGCCCCCGGGAGATTGGTCGTGTCGCTGTTCCAGTGGAGCAGGTCGAACGGCGCCGGTTCTTCGCCCAAAAGGTAGTTGTTGACCACGTAGCTCCAGATGAGATCGCGGCCGCGCAACAGATTGAAGGTGGCGGCCATGTAGCGGCCGTCGAGATAGCCCTTGTCCTTGGTCAGTTCCTCGATCAGCCCGATCACCTCCGGCCCGGTGAAGAGCTTAAGATCGCCCGCCTCGGTGAAATCCACCTGAGCCGTCAGGAATGTCGCCGACTTGACCTTCGTCTGCTCGCCTATCGCCTCGAGATAGGCGAGCGTGGCTGCGAACGTGGTTCCTGCAACGCAATATCCAACGCCGTGAACCCCCTCGACCCGAAGCAAATCACGGACGGTATCGATCGCGTCGATCTGCCCACGAAGCACGTAATCGTCGAGCGATACGTCCGCGATGCTTTCGTCTGCCGACTTCCAGCTGACCATGAACAGCGAAATGCCGTGGTCGACGCACCATTTGACGAAGCTTTTCTCAGGGCTGAGGTCGAGGATGTAGTAGCGGTTGATCCACGGGGGGAAGATCACGACGGGGACTTCAAGCACCTCATCGGTGGTGGGGGTGTATTGGATGAGTTGGTAAAGCGGCGTCTGCTTGATCACCTTACCAGGCGTCGTCGCGAGGTTCCGCCCGACCTCGAATACTCCAGGTTTGGTCTGCGTCAGCTGCCCCTGCGCGATGTCGCGAAGCATGTTGCCGAGACCCTTGAGGAGATTCTCGCCGCGAGTCTCGAGCGTACGCTTCAAGACCTGCGGATTGGTGACCGCGAAGTTCGACGGACTCATCGCATCGACGAAGTTCCGTACGGCGAAGCGCATCTTCTTTTTCGCCTCTCCGTCGATGCCCTCAATCTCCTCGACCGAGCCCAGCATTCGCTCCGAGATTTGCAGATAGGTCTGGCGGATGGCGTCGAAAATCGGGTTCTCACGCCATTCCGGCGCCGAGAAGCGGCGGTCCTTGGCCTCCTTCACATCAGAAGACGGCGCCGCTGTGACTCCGCCGAGCATTTTGCCCCATGTTTCCAGTCCCTTCGCCCAGGCTTGGGCGCCGGCGCTCATCAGGGCCATCGGATCGCTCGTTCCCGGATCCGTGAAGCCGAATGCGGGGGGCGACCAGGCCGCGCCAAAGTTCGGAATCGTCTGTTCCTTCTTCAGGCTTTCCGCCCAGAATTCCATCAGCATCTGCTGGGCACGACCCATCACCAGCGTCCAGTGCTGCCAATCCTCCAGTGTCGGCATCGCGCCGTCGGTGGTGTTCGTCTCGTCCGCCATGCCGCGTTACATAGACTTCCCTCCCCTCCTTGGGGAGAGGTCCGCGGCTACTTCGCCTTGATCTCGGTGTGAT
>JBKPLG010000040.1:0-17070 GCA_046731515.1 Pseudomonadota bacterium
GTTCCAGTGTCTCGCACTCTGCCACAGCCATGTGCGGCGACAAGAGAGAAGCGAACAATTCGCTCGCCTCGCCAATGGTATAGGCCTTGCGCACGTGGCCGAATTGCGGTGCGCATTCGTCGAGATTGTCGGTCTTGGCCTGGCCGCCGCAAATCCAGCGGACGCGCTCAAATGCGGCGAGCGCCGGCGCGGTGGCCGTCGGGTTGGTCGCTTTGCTGTCGTTGACGAAGAGGATGCCGTTTTCGTCGCGTACGCGCTCCATTCGGTGCGGGAGTCCGGGATAGGTGCGGAGGCCTTCCTCGATCTTGCCCTCGCCGACACCGAGAATTGCGCAGGTCTCGATGGCTGCTGCCGCATTCTGTCCGTTGTGCGGCCCCTGGAGCGCGGGCCAGAGGGATTGGTCGAGGCCGACATCGTTCCGGCCACGAACAACGGCTCCGCGCGACATCTCAAGCAGCCGCTCCTTGGATGCCGCATAAGTCTCGAAGTTCTCATAGCGGTCGAGATGGTCGGGCGTGATGTTGAGCAACACCGCGACGTCGCAGTCGAGGCTTTGCGTCAGGTCGATCTGGTAGCTCGAGAGCTCAAGCACATAGATGCCGCCTTCCGGCAGCGGGTCCTGAGCGAGGATGGGAAGGCCGATATTGCCGCCCATCGCCGTCGGCACCCCCGCAGACTCAAGGATGTGGTGCACGAGCGCGGTGGTGGTCGACTTGCCGTTGGTGCCCGTAATTCCGACGACTTTGTGCGCTGGAAGTTCGGGTCGGGCGCGCGCAAACAGTTCAATATCGCCGATGATCACCACACCGCCTTCGCGGGCACGCCGCGCAATCGGATGCCGGTTAAGAGGAAGGCCGGGGGTGACGACTACGCTATCAAATATCGAGAGGTCCGCCTTGTCGAGATCGACGATGCTCGTGCCTGGAGGCGCCTTCGCGCGCGCCTCCTTCTTCGCATCCCAAGCGGTCACCTTTGCGCCGCTCGCGAGTAGAGCCTCCGACGTGGCGAGACCCGAGCGCGCCAGGCCATAGACCGCATAATTTTTGCCGGCAAAGGCTTTGGCCGTGATCACCTGAGCTTGAGCGTCGCGAGGCCGGCGAGCGCGAGCACGAAGCTGATGATCCAGAAGCGGATGACAACGGTCGGCTCCGACCAGCCCATATGTTCGAAATGGTGGTGGATGGGCGCCATCAGGAACACGCGCTTTCCAGTGCGCTTGTAAACGGCCACCTGGATGACGACGCTAAGCGCCTCGACGACAAAGATGCCTCCCACGATCACTAGCACGAATTCATGATGCGTCGCGACCGCGATCGCGCCCAGCGCCCCGCCAAGCGCGAGGCTTCCCGTGTCACCCATGAACACCGCGGCCGGAGGAGCATTGAACCACAAGAACGCCAGGCACGCTCCAACCACCGCAAGAAGCAATACGGTCAGGTCTCCGACTCCCAGGAGGTGCGGAATACCGAGATATTCGGCGAAGCGCGCGTTACCGACGAGATAGGAGATCAGCAGAAAAGCGATGGAGGCGATAATGACCGGCATGGTCGCAAGACCGTCCAGGCCGTCAGTGAGGTTCACCGCATTGCCGAAAGCGCCGATCACGAAGGCACCGAAGGCTATATAAATCCAGCCGAGGTCGGCGACCGGCTCCTTGATGAAAGGCAAATAGAGATCGGTGTTGCCAGCCCTGATCATGATCCATGTTGCAAAGCCGGCGATCAGGAATTCCAGCGCGAGGCGTGTCTTGCCTGAAAGACCGGCGTGGTGCGCCTTTTTGATTTTGTCGTAATCGTCCAGGAACCCGATCAACCCAAAGCCCGCAGTCACCGTCAGGCATGCCCAGACGTACGGGTTGGTGAGCTCCATCCAGAGAAGGACGGAGACCGAGACGGATATCAGGATCAAAAGTCCGCCCATGGTCGGAGTGCCGCGCTTGGCGAGGTGACTCTGTGGTCCGTCCGTCCGGATCGGCTGCCCCTTGCCCTGCCGGACCCGCAGCCAGCTGATGAACTTTGGCCCGAGCAGCAGACCGATGAGCAGCGCCGTCCCTGCCGCACCTCCGGCTCGGAAGCTGATGTAGCGGATCAGGTTCAGAACCCCGGGGAAGCCGAGCTGCTCGGCAATCAGGTAGAGCATGGCGCGCGCTCCCCTGCCACCTGCTGGACCAGCTTCGCAAGGCCGACAGAGTTGGACGCCTTGACGAGCACTGCGTCGCCCGGCCGCAGCATGCGCCGAAGCGCGTCCGTAGCCTCATCGACTGTGAACACCGTGTCGAGCGAGACCTTGCCCACCACCTGCTCGGCAAGGGCCCGCATCTCCTCGCCAATCAGGATCAGGCGGTCGATATGGGCGGCAATCACGGCGGGGGCGAGGTCGGCATGCAATGTGTCGCTATGCTCTCCGAGCTCGCGCATGGGTCCGAGCACGGCGATACGGCGGGTGACATCAGGCTCTGCGCCAAGGCTCTTCAGGGTCGCCGCCATCGACGCCGGATTGGCGTTGTAGCTCTCGTCAATCAGCAGGGCCTCTCCGGCTTCCAACTGCAACACATGCCGCTCCCCACGGCCCTTCATCCCGCCGAGATCTGCAAGCGCCAGGCCGCCTACGGCCACATCCGCTCCGGCAGCTTCGACAGCCGCCAAAACCGCGAGCGAATTCGATACCCAATGCTCGCCGCGCTGCGAGATGGTGAAGGTTAGCTCGCGCTCCAGCAGCGCCGCACTGATCAGGCTACCCCCACCATCGGCCGATACGGCATGTACGGCATGCACGTCGGCGTCACCGCCGCCGAAGGTGATGATCCTGTCCGCACGGCGGCGCGCGGCCTTCACGAGCCGATCGCGGTGCGGCGTGTCGTTGGGAACGATCGCGACGCCCTCCGGCTCAAGACCTTCGAAAATCTCGGCCTTGGCGTCGGCGATCGCCTCTTCCGAACCGAGGTTCTCGATATGTGCGGGCGCAATCGTGGTGATAATTGCGACATGTGGGCGAACCTGGCGAGTGAGCGCTGCAATCTCACCTTTGTTGTTCATGCCCATTTCGAACACGGCGAACTCGGCATCAGGCGGCATTCGCGCGAGCGACAGTGGCACACCGGTGTGATTGTTGTAGCTCTTAACGGAGCGGTGGACCTTTCCCGGCGAATTGCGCTCGAGCGCGGAGTAAAGCGCTTCCTTGGTGCTCGTTTTTCCGACCGAACCTGTGACTCCGAAAATCGTGGCTTGGCTGCGCTCGCGCGAGGCAAAGCCAAGCGCCTGCAGTGCAGCGAAAGTGTCCTCGACGAGCACATGCGGACCGTTCGCCGGCTGCGAAACGATCACTCCGGTAGCGCCTGCCGCGAAAGCTCCTTCGACAAAGCTGTGACCGTCGTGCACGGTGCCTGACATCGCGATGAAGAGGTGACCCGGCTCGATCTCGCGGCTGTCGAACGTGACCCCGGTGACTTCGAACGGCTCGCTTGCCGAGCCGCCCGTCGCTTGGGCGATGTCCTCAGAAGTCCAGAGCACGCTCAAGCGGCGCACTCCCTAGCCACGAGCGCGTCGTCAAAGGGCAGCACTCGGTCGCCAATAATCTGCCCCGTTTCATGGCCCTTGCCTGCGACCAGAACGATATCGCCCGCGCGAGCGATGTGGATTGCTTCCGCAATCGCCTCGCGACGGCCGGCGACCTCAGTTGCCCGGGGAGCTCCAGCCATAATGGCGGAACGGATGGCAGCCGGATCTTCGCTTCTTGGGTTATCGTCAGTCACGATCACGACATCTGACATGCGCTCCGCAACCGAGCCCATTTCAGGGCGCTTCCCCTGATCGCGATCGCCACCTGCTCCGAACACAGTGATCAAGCGACCCTTAACGTGCGGCCGAAGTGCGGCGATGGCGGCCTCAAGCGCGTCCGGCGTGTGGGCGTAGTCGATATAAACCGGAACTCCGACGCGGCTGATGACCGCGCGTTCGAGCCGGCCGCGCACCGGCGACATGCGCTGCATCGCGGAGAAGGTCGCGTCCCATTTTCCGCCCGTCGCTAACGCCAGCCCCGCAGCCGTCAGCACGTTCGACGCCTGATAGGCACCGATTAGAGGCAGGGCGAGGCGGTAGGACTTGCTTCCATGCTCCAATATGAGTGTCTGACCGAGCGGCGTAGGAGTCTGCTCGACCAGCCGAATCACATCGCCTCGGCGGCCGACGGTCAGCAGCGGATGCTTGCGGCGATCCGCTCGCTCGATCACCTCATCCGACTTCTCATCGTCGGTCCAAATGACAGCAGGTGATCCGGTCGGCAGGAGTTCCTCGAACAGCCGCATCTTGGCCTCGAAATAGTCCTCCATCGTTTCATGGTAATCGAGGTGATCGCGACTGAAGTTCGTGAACGCGGCAGCGGCCAGCGGCACGCCCTCGGCGCGGTTCTGATCGAGCCCATGGCTCGAGGCTTCGTAGGCGACATGAGTCATGCCCATGCGCTTCAAACCGGCCATATTGTTGAGAAAGGTCACGATATCGGGAGTCGTGAGGCCCGTCTTCACCTGATCATCGGAGGTTGTGACTCCAAGCGTTCCGATCGAAGCCGAACGGTGACCCAACATCCGCCAAATCTGGCGTGTCATCTCGACGGTTGAAGTCTTGCCGTTCGTGCCGGTCACCGCGACGACCGTTTCGGGGTACGGAGCGTAGAATTTCGCTGCGAGTTCAGCGAACAGGCGCCGCGGTTCGGCGTCGGCAATGTGGGGCACGGTCGGAACAGTCGCCTCGGGCCTGGCAACGACTGCAACAGCACCACGGCCGACGGCATTCGGAATGAAATCCTCGCCGTTGAAGACCGTCCCCCGGAACGCGCCGAACACGGTGCCCTTGGCGACCTTGCGATGGTCAATGGCGAAGCCCGTCACCGGCGAATCAGAATCGACTTCAGCGAGGTCGCGCAGTTTCACGAAGGCTTATTCCTCCGGGTGCGTGTCGTGAACGAAGGGCAGCACCTCCGACATGTCGGGTTCCCGGTTCCTGTCAGGACGAACGCCGAGCATCGGAGCGATCCGGCTGATCGTCCGGCTTACCACGGGCGCGACGTTCCAGCCGGCCGTGTGGAAACCGTATGTCTCCTTGGTTGCCTTCGGGTCGTCGAGCATCGCGACGACCACATAACGGGGTTCGTCCATCGGGAAAACGCCCGCGAAAGTCGTCACCACCGCTGATGACGTATAGTGGCCGTTGAGAAGCTTTTCCGCGGTGCCAGTCTTCCCTCCCACACGATAGCCCGGGGCATCGGCTTTCTTGCCGGTGCCAGCGATCACGACTTCTCGCAGCAGCGCGCGCAAGCGGTAGCTCGTCTCCTCGCTGAATACCCGCCGTCCTTGAGCGGGCGGGTGGTTACGGTCCACCCTTAGCAGGGTCGCGGGCCGATAAATGCCGCCGTTGAACAAAGTCGCGTAACCCGTTGCGAGATGCAGCGGCGTCACGGCAATGCCATGACCATAGCCCACAGTCATCACCTCGAGCGGGCCCCAGTTCGCGCCGGGCGTAAGCGACCGCGCCCTCTCCTTCACTTCAATCTGCACCGGCCCAAGGAAGCCCATCTTCCCGAGAAAATATTTCTGTCGTTCCGAACCGACCTGCGCTGCGATCTGGGCCGTACCGATGTTCGAGCTTTCCTTCATGATTTCGGCGACCGTGCACTGGCGCCCGAACGGGTGGGTGTCGTGGATCGCGTGGCCGTAGGCCATGAGCTCGTCGGGACAATTGTAGATCTTCCCGAAGCTCTTGATGATCCCGCTGTCCATCGCCATCGCGACCGTGAACGGTTTGAACGTCGAGCCAAGCTCGTAGACCCCGAGTGTCGCGCGATTGAACCGCGCTTCGGGTGACCCCTGGCCCGCTGCGTTTGGGTTGAGTTGGGGGAGGGAAGTCATTGCAAGGACTTCTCCGGTGTGGATATCCAGCACGACGCCCGCGGCTCCAATCGCGGAAAAAGTCGTCATCGCATCCAGCAACTCATGCTCCAAGGCCTGCTGGAGGCGACTGTCGATCGACAACGTCAGCGGTTCCGCACGGGTCGCAATGTTCGAAAGACGATCATCGAATGCCCGTTCCATCCCCGCGACACCGTGCCCGTCGATGTCCGTATAGCCGATGACCTGAGCCGCGAGGCTGGTTTGCGGATAAAGCCGGTCAGGCTCACGCTGGATGGCAAGGCCGGGCTCGCCGATGGCATTCACCGCCTCGACCAGACCGGGTGACGCTCGGCGCCGCAGGTAGAAGAAGGTTTTGCCCGACCGCAGCATCGCGAAATATTGCTCTTCGCTGCGCTCCGGCATGAGCTGCGCAAGCCTACGTGCCAACGATAGCTTGTCGCCAATCACCTTCGCGGGATGGATTGCGATCGTCCAGGCATCGATGGTGCGCGCAAGCGGCTCGCCATCCCGGTCGACGATATCGCCCCGTTCCGGAATCAGGGTCGTGAGGCCTACCGCGCGCCCCGCATGATCTCCGAACGCGGAAAGCCACAGGACCCTCAACCCAATAAGCGCGATAAGGCCGGCATAAACCAGCATGCCGAACATCAGGCGCTGGTGCATCACCGCGAGCATCTGCCGGCGCTGACCGACGAGTCGAAGCCGCTCGGGCCGTGGCGCGACGAGAGCGGGCGACGGTGCGTTCATCGGGTCTGGGCTGGATCCTTGGCCGACTTAGTCAACGGCTTGGCCGGAAGCGGTGCGAGAGGGTCGGTTTTCGCAAGCTGCACGGGTCTTGTCACCGCTTTCGCGCTCGCAGCCATGGGTTTATCCACCGAATTCTGGGCGGCCGCGAGGCCCGGCTGATCCATGGATTTCTTTTGCGCCGGCTTCGCCGCTGTGGCCGGTCTATCCGTGGACTTCTGTTCGGTGGGCTGGGAGAGAGCAACCACCGTCTTTGCCGGGACCTCGCGCGTCTCGGTCTTGAGGCTTGCTTCGTGGAGCAATGTGTTCGGCAGTGCGGTTGTGAGCGTGCCCGCATCGTCCGTTGCCGGTTGGTCGATCGGCGCTTTCTCGGGCTGCGGCGCCGCAGCCAGCACAACGGGCGCCCTGAAATCGACCCTGTGAGTCGGCTGAGCGAGTTTGGCGAGCTCGAAACTGCCGCTGAGCAGCTGATCGGCCGATGGGGCGGAGAGCGCCAGCACCTTCACGTTCCAACGCTCGAGTTGGGCGAGGCGGCCGCGCGTTCCGATTTCCGTTTGCAGCACGCGAATGTCGCGCTGTGCGAGCACGATCTTCGTCTCGACGCCCTCGAGTGCCGCTCGTTCGGAGGCGACCCGAAGCGACACGAGATAGCAGCCGAGCGCCGCACCGGCGCAGCTGGCGACCATGAAGAGCGAACGGAAACTACGCCCACCGCTCATTGCAACGTCCCTCTCCATACTGGAGCCGAAGTCCGCACGGCGCTTCTAAGCCGCGCCGAGCGGGCCCGGGGGTTCGCGGCCAGCTCGCGCTCCGTCGGGGAAACCGGCTTGGCGATCCGTTCAAATGTCGGTTCTCGCGGATCCTCAAGCACAGGACGGTGGCGCGAGCCGGCCGGCATTCCTCCGCTCCTCTCGCGGAAGAAGCGCTTTACGATCCGGTCCTCGAGGCTGTGGAAAGTGACAACGGCGAGCCGACCGCCCGGTTTTAAAGCGCGCTCTGCGGCTTCGAGACCCTGCTCGAGCTCGTCGAGCTCGGCGTTCAAATGGATGCGAATGGCCTGGAAAGTGCGGGTCGCAGGATCGCTCTTCGCCCCTGGACGGAAACCGGCGGCGCGGCGGACGATTGCCGCCAGCTCGGCGGTACGCTCGACCGGTCGGGCGGCGACTATGGCTCGAGCGATCGCCCGAGCGCGCGGCTCCTCCCCATAGTCGCGCAAAACCCGCGCGATCTCGGCCTCATCGGCCGCATTGAGGAATTCGGCCGCGGTCAGCCCCGACCTGCTCATCCGCATGTCGAGCGGACCATCGGTCTGGAAGGAGAAGCCGCGATCCGCCCGATCGAGCTGCATCGAGCTGACGCCGATGTCCAGCGCGATCGCATCGACCGTATCGATTCCCCGTTCGGTGAGCACCCGGTCCATCTGGCTGAAGCGCTCATTGACCAAAGTGAGGCGCGAGTCCGGGACGAGTGACCGGCCTTGCTCGATCGCATCGGGGTCACGATCGAAGGCGATCACTCGTCCCGCCCCCCTGGCGAGCATGGCTCGAGTGTAGCCGCCCGCTCCGAATGTGCCGTCCACCACCACGTCCCCTGTCTGGATCGCGAGAGACGCAATCACCGCGTCGACCAGCACCGGCACGTGTGGGGCCGTACTTGCGCCGGTGCTGGTCATAGCGATGTCCCCCGCTCTTCGAGGCGGAAGCGAACGATATCCTTGAGGTCGTCGGGAATTCGTGGCTCATCGAGCAGAAGTTGCGGGTTCCAAACCTGAAAGGTTTCGCCGGTGCCGAGAAACAGGGCGAGATCGCCGATCTGGCCCTTGCGCCGCATCATCGGCGGGAAGACGATGCGGCCGGAACTGTCGTACGGCACTTCCTCCGTGGCGGCGAAGGCCATCAGATTGCGCTGCTGGTACTCGAGCTGCGCGTCGGGGTTGGTCTCCTCCTTCTCGAGCAGCCGCTCGAGCTTGGCATGTTTCAGTGCCGCGTAGGCGGGATCGTACGCGCTGAGACACGGAAAGGACTCATGCTTGGCAAGGGTAATTATGCGGGCGTCCCCGCGGCGCTCGATGGTGGTGCGCAGGAATGCAGGAATGGAAACGCGGCCCTTCGCATCGACCGCGTTCAAAGCGCTGCCCTGAAATAGATGCTCAAGCGCCACTCACCATCCCCTGTGCAGCGCAGAACCTCCCCTTCGCGGGAATGCGGCATTAACCGCTCGCCCGCGTCAGGCTCCGGAACAAAAGGGTCAGCCCCCGCTACAGCCTATGTTGGTAACTCAAGCGGCCACGGGATACAATGGGATTTTATGGGATTTTGTGGGAAAGTCGTGGAAAATGGCGGATTTCCATGACTTTTTTCGCAAACGTTTGAGCGCCTGTTCCTGCCCTGTTCCGGCGAAACGAGGCTGTGGATAAGTCTGTTATTTTCCGACTCGGTAAACGAATCACAAACGCTCAAGCTCGGCGAGTTCGGCAAGCACTGAATCAAGGTTGTGCTGCGTCGGCCCCTCGAGGTGATGGATGTCGAGCAAGTCGGCATCGGCCACGATCGTCGCCTTGCCCTTCCCCACTAGGCAATGCGCCACCAGCCGATCCTCGCTGATCTCGCATCGGCCTGAAAGCGACCCCGGAGATACCGTCAAAACTTGGTAGCCGGCGAGCTGGCGAAGCTCGGGACCACGTTCGTCAGGATCATCGAGCCTGACGCCCCAATGCGCCAGCAAGCCCGTGTCCATGAACATCGAAGGCGGACGAAGCCGGTCGCCAAGCGGCCGCTCGCTCGGCCATTCGAGCATCGGATCGGCAAGCAAAAGCACGCGTCCGCCGCCTCGCACCCAGCGATCCAGCGCGACGAGATCCTCAGCGGGCTGAGCCAGCGGATGGGCCATCAACAGCAACCGGCCCCTTTTCAGCTCCTGGTCATCGGTGACGCTAATCGGCTGCAGTTGGTAGCGCGTTCGCAGTGCCTGCAAGGCCGGCGGCTGTTCATTCTCCAGCGAAAACTGGTCGCCAAACATCAGCGGCAAACTGGTCAGCAAAAGCAGCACCGGGCGTTCTTCAGGGGATCGCGGAGGAAGAGCGTCCGGCGTTCGGTGACGGACCGCTGCGTAAGCAAATGCCGCTGCAATCAGCGCGGCTACGACCATGAATACGCGCAGGTGCGCGCGGGTCATTTCTCGCTACTGTTGGTGCTGTTGTTGGTGTCTTCGGACGCGCCTGGCGCGACGCCCAGCTCCGCAAGAGGCTCGCTCGGCTGATTGCTAGTGGCCTGTTGAACCGAGTTTGCGTTATCATCTCTGCTCGAACGACTGATGATGGAGCCGAGTAGGACGAGGAGAAAGGCGAAGGCGAGACCCGTCAATCCGATGCGAATGCGCTGGGCGCTGCTGCCGACCTGATGGGGCATTTCAATCGACGAAGCTATGGCTCACATCGAGACAATGCAAGCGCATGTCTTGACGGCAGTTTTCGAGGTCGCAAAGGGGTTCCTATGACTCGCATTCCCCAATTGCTCACACTTGTGGCAGTCGCTGCGTTAGCCGGCTGCGACAATAGCGATCACAATATCGTCGCCGGGCCGGATGGCGACAGCCAGCTCAACGTCGCCTCCAACGGCCCTGTTGAACTCCCGCCAGCGATCGCCGCGACCAAGCTTTACCGCTGCAGCGGCGACAACAGCGTCGTCCAGGTCGATTGGCTTTCGGACAACAAAACGGCGAATGTTCGTATCGGCGAAAATGGCGCGGCAACGCGGGTCTCTGCGCAGGAGCCCGGTACGCCAATGACAGCCGCCGATGGCCTTTCGATTACAGGCACGGCTTCGAGTTCATCGGTTTCGATCAAGCTCCCCGCGGGCGGAACGAAGACCTGCCACGTCTGATGTTGAGCGCTTGACTCTCCTCCCTTCGTTCGGATGAACTGAGATTGGGGAGGGTCGCATTTCCATGGACTTGAGCAGGCGCGGTTTCACTGCGGGAGCGCTAAGCGCGGGCGTTGCGTTCGGCGTACAGCTGAATGCGCCGGTTTTTGCACAGGCGCGCTCGAATCTCTCCGCCGCGCTTGCTTCGATACGTGCCTATGGCGAGGCGCACCGGACCCAGTTCACGCTTCCCGGACTGACTCTTGGGCTGACGACCCCCGGCGGCTACGCCGAGGTCTTGAACTTCGGCTACGCCAATGCCGACGCGCGAACTTCGATCACGCCGGAAACGCTGTTCCAGATCGGTTCGATCAGCAAAGTGATGACCGCCGCCGTGCTGCATCAGCTGTCCGCAGAGGGGCGCTTCCGCCTGACTGACCGAGTCAGCGTGCTAGTGCCTGCCTTCCCGCTGCCAATTGGCAACACGATTACTGTCCAGCATCTGCTCGATCACACTGCGGGGCTGCCAGGCGACGCTCCTTTGTTCCCTGACGGCGGCCTTTGGACGGCTTACTCGCCGGGCGAACACTGGCACTATTGCAACACGGGCTATGACATGCTGGGCAAGCTCGCCGAGCATCTTGCGGGGAAGTCGCTTAGCCGCCTGCTCGCCGAACGAATCTTCACGCCGCTGGGAATGCATCGCAGCCACGGAGCGATCATCGGACGCGATCGGACCCGCTATGCGCAAGGCTACGAAGCGGCCGATACCACCTCGCCAATGGCGCGCGGAGTGCCGCTTGCGCCCGCCGCCTGGGTCGATGTCACGTTCGGTGCCGGGAGCGTCGGTTCCACCGCCGAGGATATGACGCGATTCCTTCGCGTGCTAGCAACGTCGGTCCAGGGCCGAGGCGGGCTCGGGCTGTCGCCGCAACTGGCGCAAGCTTTCACCACGCACGCCGTGCCGAGCGACACTGCAGGCATGACCTATGGCAACGGCCTCATGCATGTCAGCAGTGGCAACCGTTCCTATCTCCATCACACCGGCGGGATGGTGGCATTCTCCTCATCCTTCCATGTTGACATCGCGAGCGGAGTGGGCGCTTTCGCGAGCTCGACGCTGAGTGGCTTTGGCGAGTATCGGCCGAGGCTCCTCACCCGTTTTGCCGTGGACGCGCTGACTGACGCTCTTTCCGGCCGACCCATTCCCCCGGCCCCGCCGCTCAATACTCCGTTGCCCAATGCAGCCGGCTTTGTCGGTCGGTACTCCGGGCCGAACGGGGCGTTCGAAGTCCGTCC
The DNA here is from genome assembly GCA_046731515.1 of Pseudomonadota bacterium. GTDB lineage: Bacteria > Pseudomonadota > Alphaproteobacteria > Sphingomonadales > Sphingomonadaceae > Sphingomicrobium. The sequence continues at coordinate 11,809 of JBKPLG010000040.1, forward strand.
GGGCAATCCGCTCAGTCTGATTGCAAACGGCCACTCAGCACCGCTCCAGCCTTGGGGTGGGACTGTCTTCCGCACCACTCACCCGGGATTCCATGCGTTCTCGTTGATGTTCGAGCGCAGCGGGAACGCGATCACCGGCGCCAGTTGGGGCTCCGCGAGCTACTCTCGCGAAGGCTCTGCCGCGGTCATTCCACGGTCCGACGCCGCGCTTGCCCGACTTGCTGGCCGTTACATCAACGACAGTCCTTGGGTCGGAACGGCGATGGTCGTCGAACGTGGCGGCAAGCTGTGGATCGGCACCGAAACGCCAATGACGACGATCGGCAACAATTCGTGGCGGGTCGGCGAGGACAGTTGGTCGCCCGAGCGGGCGTCCTTCGCGAATTTCATCGATGGACGCCCGCAGACCTTCATTTTCTCAGGCGAGAAGTTTTTGAGACACGAGATCTGACGGCAAAGCCTTAGGCCGTCGGTTCGGTCTGTCTCTGCTTCTGGCTTTGGGCCATCCGCTCCTCGAACTGCTCTGGCGGGACATCCTCGACGTGGGTGGCGATGCTCCACTTGTGCCCGAAAGGATCGGTCAAAGTGCCCATCCGGTCGCCCCAGAATTGGTTCTCGACCGGCATTTTTTCGGTCCCGCCCGCGGCGATCGCCTTTTTAAAGGCGGAATCGACGTCGTCGGTGTAAATGATCAGCCCGAACGTGGTCCCGCCCCGCGACTTGGGACTGAGATTGTCGAAGTCCGGGAATTCGTCGTTGAGCATGATCCGAGTGTCGCCGATTTGTAGCTCGGCATGGCCGATCTTGTCGCCCATCGGCAGCCGCGAAAGCTCGCGAGCTCCGAATGCCTGTTTGTAGAAGTCGATCGCTTTCGCCGCGTTGTCGACCGTCAGGATGACGTTCACGCTGCGATATCCTTCGGGAATTGGCTTCACCATTATAATCGCTCCTTGCGAGAGCCCCCCGGCGGGTCCGCCTTATGCCGTTGTTTGAGTCGCTCCAAGGGCGCTTGTCGAGCGCTAGCCGCGCTTCGCCGACAACGCTAAGGGGCCCGGCATGGACGTCCTCGAAGCCCCGACCATCACGCCCGAAATCGTCGCGGAGCATGGCCTCAGCGACGAGGAATACCGCCGCATCCTCAAGGCGCTCGGTCGCGAGCCGAACCTGCTCGAGCTCGGCATCTTCTCCGTCATGTGGTCGGAGCATTGTTCGTATAAATCTTCTCGCGTCCACCTGAAGAAGCTGCCGACGCAGGCGCCCTGGGTGATCCAGGGGCCGGGCGAGAATGCCGGCGTCATCGACATCGGCGACGGCGACACCGCCATCTTCAAGATGGAAAGCCACAATCATCCATCGTACATCGAGCCGTATCAGGGTGCGGCGACGGGCGTAGGCGGGATATTGCGCGACGTTTTCACCATGGGCGCTCGGCCGGTCGCGAACTTGAACGCACTGCGGTTTGGCCGGCCGGACCATCCGAAGATGCGCCATCTCATCGCAGGAGTCGTCGCCGGCATTGGCGGCTACGGCAATTGCGTTGGCGTTCCGACAGTCGGCGGCGAGGTCAATTTCGACGCAGCTTATGACGGCAACATCCTCGTCAACGCCATGACCGTCGGAATCGCGAAAGCCGACAAGATTTTCTACTCGGCCGCCGCCGGCGTCGGGAATCCGGTGGTTTATGTCGGATCGAAGACCGGCCGCGACGGTATTCATGGCGCGACCATGGCCAGCGCGGATTTCTCCGAAGACAGCGAGGAGAAGCGCCCAACCGTCCAGGTGGGCGATCCGTTCACTGAGAAATTGCTGATCGAAGCCTGTCTCGAGCTGATGGGGTCGGACGCTATCGTCGCCATCCAGGACATGGGCGCAGCGGGTCTCACCTCCTCGTCAGTCGAGATGGCAAGCAAGGGCGGCGTCGGCATCCGGCTCGAAATGAACCGAGTCCCCTGCCGCGAGGAGGGAATGACTCCCTATGAGATGATGCTCTCCGAGAGCCAGGAGCGCATGCTGATGGTCCTGAAGCCCGGCCGCGAAGGCGAGGCTGAAGCGATCTTCCGCAAATGGGAGTTGGATTTCGCCGTTATCGGCGAAGTGACCAATACCGGGCATATGGTGCTCGAGTTCAACGGCGAGACCGTCGCCGACATTCCGCTCGGCCCACTCGCCGATGAGGCACCCTGCTACGAACGGCCCTACGCCATCCCCAAGGCGCCCGAGCCGCTGACGGACAATTCGGAGAGCACGGACATTGCGGCGGATTTGCTCAAGCTTATGGGTTCGCCCCATCTCGCGAGCCGCCGCTGGGTGTGGGAGCAGTACGACCAGTCCGTCGGCGCCGACACGGTCCAACACCCCGGCGGGGACGCCGCAATCGTGCGCATTCACGGGTCAAAGAAAGCGCTGGCAATCACGACCGATGTGACGCCGCGCTATTGCTATGCCGATCCAGTCGAGGGCGGGAAGCAGGCCGTGGCGGAAGCCTACCGCAACCTCTGCGCGGTCGGCGCCAAGCCGCTCGCGATCACCAATTGCCTCAACTTCGGCAACCCGCAGCGGCCCGAGATCATGGGCCAGTTCGTCGGCTGCATCCAAGGCATGGCCGAAGCCTGCGGAGCGCTCGACTTCCCCGTCGTGAGCGGCAACGTTTCCCTCTACAACGAAACGAAGAACGAGGACGGAAGCAGCCTCGCGATCCTTCCCACCCCCGCGATCGGCGGAGTCGGGCTCCTCGCAGATTGGGAAAAGAGCGCGACGATCGCGTTCAAGGCGAAAGGTGAAACGCTCATTTTGCTGGGCCATTCCAGAGGTCATGTCGGCCAATCGCTTTGGCTCGAGGTTTGCCATGGTCGCCGCGAAGGCACCGCACCAACGGTGGACCTTGCCGTCGAGCGTCGCCTCGGTGAACTGCTGCGCCACCTGATCAACACAGACGCAGTGACCGCAGCCCACGATATTTCCGACGGCGGAGCGCTCGTCGCGATCGCAGAGATGTCACTGGCCGGCGGCATCGGAGTCCAGGTCACTCTTCCGAATGTGCCGAACCCCGGCACGATCCTGTTCGGCGAGGATCAGGGCCGAGCGCTGGTCACGACGAGGGATGCGCAGAGCGTCATCGCCGCCGCCACCAAAGCGAACATTTTTGCTGCTGCGATCGGAATCGTCGGTGGTGATGCGGTAGCTGGGCCTGGTTTTACCGCGTCGCTCGCCGAGCTGCGCGCGGCGCACGACGGCTTCTTTCCCAGGTTGATGGGCAGCGAGCTGACGCCCGAGTTCTGATGACGGCAGGCTATTCCGGCACGCCACTCGCGAAGAAGCTGTCGCTAAAGGACGGCATGCGCGTGTGGTGGGATGAAATACCGGCCACTGTTTGGGAGGAAATCGCATCCGAAAGACTGCAGCTTCAGCATCTCCCTGCCCCTGAATCACCCATCGATGCTGCGCACATCTTCGTCACCGATCGCGCCGACCTGAAAAAGAAACTGGAGCATCTCTTCCGGCTGCTCGACCCGACAGGAATGATTTGGGTGAGCTGGCCAAAAAAAGCATCCAATGTCCCGACCGACATCAGCGAGGCTGTGATCCGCGACATTGCGCTCCCCATGGGGCTGGTCGACGTAAAAGTCTGTGCCGTCGACGCGACTTGGTCGGCCCTAAAGCTCGTCATTCGGCGGCAAAATCGCGACGTTCGTTGACCTTTCGATGGACCAGCCGTCCTGAAGCGGAGAGGGGGACGACCATGTTGAAACCGATCGCATTCGCGACGCTGGTCGCCGGCACGCTGGACATTCTGTTCGCCGTTATCCTCACGCTTTATTTCGGCCGGGAGCCTGGCAATATGCTGCGTTACGTCGCCTCGGGACCCTTCCCCTTCGCGACGGAGTGGGAGGCGGCAGGCGCCGTACTTGGCCTCATCGTGCACTTCACGTTGATGGCGATCATGGCTTCCGTTTTCGTCTTCGCCGCCCGTCGTTACTTGGATATTCTCGAAAGCCCGCTGAAATGGGGGCTGATCTACGGCCTCGTCACTTATGTCATGATGAACTGGATCGTCGTTCCGCTTCGCTTCGACGCTCCCCTGCCGCTCAAACCGCTTCCCATCGCAACCCAATTGTTCGCACACATTTTCCTTGTCGGCCTGCCGATCGCCTGGATTACAGCCAAAGCCCTGGTCCAACCGACAAATGGGGCCCCAGCAACGGTTCACGCTTGAATAGGTCAGCTCGTCGCTTTTTATTTGCGAATAGGTCGCAATAGCATTATCTTTCGGCGCATGATTGTTTGCGTCTGCAACGTGATCACTGAAGACGAAGTGCGCCAGGTCGCGCGCTGCGGAGCGACGTGCCCCGCGAATGCCTACGAGCGCCTGGGCTGCGAGCCCCAGTGCGGGTGCTGCCTCGATTATGCCCAGGAAATCATCGACGAGGTGCGCCTGAAACGCCCGCATCTTCGCGTGGTCGCCGCTTAAACTCCTAGCTGCGACTGACTTTCAGTCGCAAGCTTTTCGCAGATTTCCGCCATTTTTTGCTTTCCAGGAGCCCGTGGACGCACTAGGGCCGGTGCGGTTCGATGGAGGGCGCAGATGAAGGGCGATCCCAAGGTTCTCACGCTGCTCAATGAAACGCTGAAGAATGAGCTCACCGCGACCAACCAATATTGGTTGCACTACCGCCTGCTCGACAATTGGGGCGTCCACAAGCTCGCGCAGTTCGAGCGCTCCGAATCCATCGACGAAATGAAGCACGCTGACCGACTCGCAGAACGCATCCTTTTCCTCGACGGACTTCCAAACTTCCAAGCGCTGGGGCGCCTGCATATCGGCGAGAATGTCGAAGAGATCCTTCGTGGTGACCTCGAGCTTGAAATGGAAGCGCTCGAGCAACTCCGGGGCGCGATCGCGCATTGTGAAAAGGTGCGCGACTATGGAAGTCGGGATCTCTTCTCCGAGATCCTCGACAATGAAGAGGAGCATGTCGACACGCTCGAGCAGCAGTTCGAGATGATCGAACGGATGGGTCTGCAGAATTACGTCCAGCTGCAGTCCGAAGCGGCCGAAGATTGACGTTCCTGCCTGCTATGGGCGGAACTTGAGATTAGATCCGGCCGAACCCCTGATTGGAGACCTTCCGGCCAAAGCCGCCGCTGACCGAGCGCGTCATCAGCGGATTGGTGGCCTTGTCGAACATGTCGACGGTTTGCTCGAACAGGCGGCGCAGCTCGACGACCTGGGGGACGAGCTCGTCCGGGAAGCGGTGGGTTTCC
>JBKPLG010000041.1:0-9814 GCA_046731515.1 Pseudomonadota bacterium
AGCAGAATGTATCTCTTGTGGCTCTCCGGCCGATGGCGATTGATGACCGCGAGTGTGAGGAAGACCGCGAAAAGAACCATGCCAATGATCGGAACCGCTAGGAACTGCTCGGGAGAAAAAGGGATGCCGCTGAAGCCGCCAGGACGATTGGCCGCGCGCAACGCTGCGTAGCAGCCGACTAGGACAACAACGACTCCAAGGCCGATGCCTGCATAGCCAAGCTTGCGATGGAGGCGCAGAGACCGCTGCCGGATGAGGAACGTCTGGTAGGCGAGCAGCGCGAACCACAGGCTGAACACCGTACCGTGTAGATAGAAAATCGTTTCTTTCGCCGCCCAGTCCGGCTTCGTGCCGAATAGCGGCATCAGGAAGAAGGAGCGGCCGAAGCCAATCAGGACAACGAGGATGATCGCGGCGACGATCGCCGCCGCAAATGGCCAGTCTGCCTTTAGTGTACGTGTCGACATATCGCGCCCCCGCGCCGTCGAAAGAATCAGTCTGAATGCCCCCGGGTCAAGGTTCAGGGTGGTGAGGCGAGGCGCGCTCACAGCCTGATCCAGCGGCGAAACCGTGGCTGGTTAGCCCGTGTGTCCCAACAATGAACACCTCCGCGAAGTGCTTGGCGAGCCACCGACGCGCCCTTGACTAACCGATAGTAAACAGCCGAGAATGACCATGGAACCGAGCCGGGCCTTTTGTGGGGGCAAGCGGCTGTGCGATTATTGCTGGGGGCAACATCAGCTGTTCGTGTTGAGGCGCGTGCGCGCAGCGGAAACGCGCGCGTGCTGCTGCTCGCCGGAATTGCCGTTTCGACCCTGATTGCGATCACCGGTGCGACCGCGTTGCCTTCTCGTGATCCGGCGAAATCGATCGCGTCTGCGGCCGATCAAATGGTCCATCCGATCACGTATTTCGGCGCGGAAGCGGAGGGTTCAGCTACGCAGCAAGTAAGCGATGCCGATCCGCACGCGCAGCGCTTTACCGGCCTTGTTGGTGGTGATCTTACACAGTCGCTTCAGGCAGCCGGCGTGCCCGAGCGCCAAGGCCGCGAGTATATTGCGGTGCTGGGCCGTGCGATCCAGCTCGCTGGCGGCCTTAGTGTCCAAGACCGCTTCGATCTCGTGATAGAGCGCACGGACTCCAGCGAGTTCGGGCGCCTGCTTTATGCAGGACTGGACCGTATCGCGCGCGCGGACGTCGAGCTCCTGAAATGGACGGACGGCAAGAGCACGATTTGGGTGAATGCCGATGGAGTGGGTGGCGAGACCAGTTCCGCCATGCGTCTTCCCGTTCCCGGTCGAGTGACCTCCGGTTTCGGCAGCCGTTTTCATCCCATCCTCGGCTACGCCCGTTTTCACAAGGGCGTCGACCTCGGCGCTTCGACGGGGACGCCAATCGTCGCTGCGGCGGACGGACGCGTCGTCGCGGCCGGCTGGCACGGCGGCTACGGCCGGCAAGTCGCGATCGTGCATGCCGATGGAATCCGGACCAGTTACGGGCATATGAGCCAAATCGCCGCTTATCCCGGCGAAATGGTGCGGCGAGGCCAGGTAATCGGCTATGTCGGGTCAACCGGCCTCTCGACCGGCCCGCATCTCCATTTTGAGGTCACCAAGAACGGGCTGCCGGTGAACCCGATGTCCGTCAAGCTCGGCGGCGCTCCGGCGCAGCTGCAAGGCGAGAAGCTTCACGTATTCCAGAGCGAGCTTCGGCACCTGCTGTTGTTGCCTGAATGAGTCAGGCGTGACTGTGAGCTTTCAAAAACTTATCGACTTTGGCGAACGAGCCTTCGTTCTCATTTTTTACGCATCGCTGCTTGTCCGGCTGGCACCGCGATTGTCGGCTCATCCGCACATCATCCTGCTGGCGATTTCCGAACTCCTGGTCGTGCTGTTCATACTGATCAGGCGACCTGGCGAGATTGCTCAATCGCCTTACGCGATATTCATTGCCTTCGGTGGTACCGCGTTGCCGATGTTCGTTCGGCCTGACGATACGGAGCTTGTTCCTGACATGGTTTCGACGGCCCTGATGATGGGAGGTTTGGTCCTCACGATCTGGGCGAAGCTCAGTCTCAACCGCAGCTTTGGGGTCATTGCTGCAAACCGCGGAGTGAAGGTCGGGGGTCCTTATCGCATTGTGCGTCATCCGATGTATCTCGGGTACATCACCACACAGTTTGGCTTCCTATTGAGCAATTTCGAACTGATGAATCTAGCGATCTATTCGGCGGCATGGACCTTCCAAATCCTTCGCATGCGCGAAGAGGAAAGCGTCCTTTGCGATGACCCGGCGTACCGGGATTTCGCGGGCAGAGTCAGCTGGCGACTTATTCCCAGGATTTATTGATGAGCGCCCGCGCCATCGCCGCAACACCTCGAGACTTGAGAACACTGCCAAGCTGGTGGCGCGACTGTCTCGTCGCATTCGCCGCCGGCGCGTCAATGCTCTTGGCGTCTCTCACAAACTTCCTGCTCCACAACGATTATCCGTTGCTCAGGCCCGACGTCGCAATTGTTGTCGGCGCCTTGCTCCTCATCGCCGCCGCAATGGCTCCTTTCTACATGGGACAGCGGCAGTGGGGAACATCCCTGCTCGACGGCGTTCTCGTGATGCTATTCGCTGACTTGAACGGCTTGTCCCTGTCGGTTGCCTTGCTTGCGGGCTTGGGAGTGGCCTTATTCAGTTGGCGGCGCCGAATCTCGCTGACGGCTCCGCTCGCGCTGTTCGGGGCCATAGTTATCGCGGCGAAACTTGGGGGCATTGAAGGGCGCGAGACCTGGCTCAAAGCCAATACCCAAACAAGTTCCCAGCCGGCAGCAGCCACAGCGCCAAAATTCGCCATCCTTCATCTGCTCTTGGACGAGCAGGCAGGAGTGCACGGGATCTACCCGGACACAAACGGACTTCGATTCCGAGAGGATCTCAGGCGATTCTTTCTCTCGCGCGGCTTCACGCTCTACGGCCGAGCTTACAGCGAGCACATGCACACCGTGAATGCGATACCCGCGGTGTTGAATTTCGGCACCCGTTTGGCCGATAGCGCATCACTGCAAAGCGTAAGGATCGGCGAGACCATGTATTTCGACCGGCTCGCGAATGAAGGGTTCCGGATCCACATCCTGCAAAGCGATTTCGCAGATCTGTGCTCGAAAAATCGAGTTTCGAGCTGCACAACCTACGCTGCCTCAAGTCTTGGCCCGACGCTCGATGCACCTTTGAGTGTGTCGGAGCGGGCGCAATTGGTTGGCCTCAAATTCATCGCGCTTTCGAAAGTTGGCGCATGGCTTTCGAGGTCTTTCAACCAGGCCGGCGCTTTAGCTGGAAGCTACGGATGGTCGGCGTTCGAACCAGGCAACACGTCGCGAACGAGCACGGTTGCGACGGTTGTTGCGCTTCGCGAGTGGTTGCCGGGCGTAAGGCAGGCGCGTCCTGGCGACGTCTATTTCGCCCACCTTCTATTGCCGCACTATCCCCATGTTCTGAAATCCGATTGCTCTTACTTACCTTGGGATAAGTGGGATTTCCGGCGTTCCGATACTGTGGTCGAGGAGCGTCGACGCACCTATATCGAACAGGACCGATGCGCACTCCGCAAGCTGGACGAGTTGATTCGCGCTTTCGAGCAATCACCCGGCGGACGGGCCGGTATCATCATCATACACGGCGACCACGGTTCACGCATCATGCGAGTACCGCCGGTCACCGATGTCACAGGTCAATTCAAGGATGATGACGTTATTGCCGCACATGCGACGCTCTTTACGGTTCGCGGCCCACGAACCCGGCCGCGTTATGACGAAACGCCACAGGCGATCACTGCCTTGTTGCGCAGCTTCGCCACGTCGGACTTCCAGAGTGATCCGGCGCCAGCGTCGCCCATGAACACGTACATCATGTCCGATAAATTCTGGAAACCGCAGCACAAGGCCGAGCTTCCTCGCAATTGGTGATGTCCCGCAGAGACTGAGCGATACGCCCTCCGGGCTGAATTACGAAGAGTTCATGACGGGTAGCGGAACCTCCAAGAACAAAGGGGCATTTACCATATCGCAAGCGAGCGCGGGTTAGGGGCGCCGAAGGAGTACAAAGGAAGCCCACCCGATGTTCGAACGGTTCAGCCGGAAGATGACAGCCAGATCGGCAGCTTTACTGTTGACGATCGACAATCGGCTCGACCGTATCCTCCAGACGTGGCTGCTCGTCGCCGGCTTCGCCGCAGCTGCGCGGATCGCCTTCAGCTCGCCTGTTAGCGGAGGCGCCGGAATCTCCACCTTCGCCTCGTACATGTTGCTGGTCATCGCGCCCTTCGCATCGACCTTGCTTGCACTCCGCTGGTTCAAGGACGGCCACTTGCAACCGCAGCCGGCGCTGCGCCTTGCGCGATTCAGCCGGTGGCGGACGATGAGCCGCCGCGAGGCTGAACGCCACCCGCTCTACGGCACCAGCGGGATTATGGTTTCCCTGCTCGTCGGGATGATGCTCAATGTGGTTATCCGGTCCGCGGAATATCTGGCCGCTATGCCCCCACTGCCCGTCGCCGCGCCGCGTTGGCTTTCCGCGCTCCATTTCGCGATGACCTTCGATGTCGTTCTATTCGGCAGCCTTTACATGATCGCGTTCGTCGCAGCCCTTCGGCGTGTTCCGCTTTTCCCGCGCTTGCTGGTGGCGATCTGGATCGCCGATCTCGCGATGCAGCTCGCCACCGCCAAGCTCGTCACCGCCGCGGGGCCGTTGCCGGAGGCGGTGTCATCAGCGCTTCACCAGCTCCTCGAAGGCAATGTGAAGAAGGTTTTGATCAGCATGGCGCTCTGGTTGCCGTACCTACTTTTGTCGACGCGGGTGAACGTGACGTATCGCCGCCGCGCGCCGCTTTAAGGTCAGCGCGACTCCGCGAGTCGCCCTCACGTTTTCCAAAATCGTAACGAAATCCGGGAGTTGACCCGTCCCGATGTGACACAGCTATCACCCTGAGCGGGTCACGTTTATTCCTCAAAAATCGCGAAAATACAGCTTGTTAGGCGCTTCAAGCTGGTCTGAGTGCCAACTATCGTTAAATAAACAGAGTTGACAATATGTTAACCGAGTCGCAGCCCTTAGAGAGCTGAGCGCTCGGGGGCACAGCCAAACGGCGGAATTAACTCGGTTCCATTCCGCCGTAGCTGCAAGGGTCTGACCTTCTTCCTCCAGTGAACGCGAAGCGGAAGTCCGTGCCTGCGAAGGAGCACGGACGTTTGTAGGAGGAACGTAGATGAGAACGTTCATCAGAATGTTGAAGGATGAATCGGGCGCTTCGGCGGCCGAATATGCGTTGATCTTGGCCATCGTCGGTGGCGCCATCGCGATTGCCGCGTTGGCCCTCGGCGGCGCGGTCAAGGGCTCGCTCGATCGGGCGACCGCCTGCATCAACAACCCGAGCGGCTGCGGCTCTGGCGCAGGCTCAGGTGGTGGTTCGGGTTCGGGCACCTAAGTCCGAATGGGGAGCAGGCCGGTTCGCCGGCCTGCTCCTTCTTCAACGCTCGACCGGAATTCGGGAGCATGCATGCGATTTTTCAAACTGATGTTGCAGGATTGCTGCGGAGCTTCGGCCGCCGAATATGCTCTGCTTCTCGCAATCATCGGAGGGGCAATCATCCTCGCCGCTGTTGCGCTCGGCATAGCGATAAGCGGCTCGGTAAGTCGGGCGAGCACTGAGATCGAGAGCTGCGGGGGAGGCTGTTAGCCAAACGCTGGTTCAGTTTCGATATTTTTAGTAACTTTCGCCGCGGGGGTGGCTTATGATGTCACGGCAATCTCTGATCGCACTTGGAGTGGCGGTCGCATTCGGCTTAATCGCCGTATTTCTCGCCAATGCATTGCTGAACCGATCCCAGAGGCAGGCTTACGCCGCGGGGACGACCAAGGTCGCGGTGGCAATGGTTCCGCTGGCCTATGGAGTCGATATCACTCCGGACAAGGTCCGGTTCGTCGATTATCCTAACTCGAGCATTCCGCCTGGCGCATTCACCAACGCGACGCAGTTGATGCCCGCCGGTAAGAAGCGGGTCGCGCTCCTGCCAATCGCGGTGAACGAGCCGATCCTCTCGGGCAAGATTTCCGCCGTTGGAGCCGGGGCGTCGATTGCGGCTCTGCTTCCCGACGGCATGCGGGCTGCGACGGTCAAGGTGAACGCGGTGTCCGGAGTTGCGGGCTTCATCCAGCCTAATGATTCCGTCGACGTGCTGATCACCCGCCAGCTGCCGGACTCAAGCAATGCAACTCAAGTCACCGACGTTCTCCTTCAGAATGTTAGAGTCATTGCCATCGATCAGAAATCGAAGAACACCAGCGGCGCACCGGATCTCGCCAAGACGGCGACACTCGAAGTCTCGCCGCTCGACGCGCAGAAGCTCGCTCTGGGCGAGTCCGTCGGAAGCCTCAGCCTGGTCTTGCGTAAGCCGGGCGAGCAGAACAATCCGGTCGTCGAGACCGTCAGCCTGAACGATCTGCGCTACAATATTTACGGTGGCGCCCGCTATCCGGCGCCCGCGGTCGTCGGATCTTTCGGCAACGCGATGGCTGCGCCGGTCCAGCGGACGGCGTCGCAAATTCGCTCGACTTCGCGCCGCTCGGTCAAGCGCTCAGCGCCAGCCGACACGGGACGTAGCATCGAGATTTTCCGAGCGACTAAGTCAAACCAGTACAAGGTGGGGGGATAATGGCAGCCACACTGAAAGGGCTTGCGTTCGCTGCCGTTGGGTTGGCCGCGCTTGCCGTATCGCAGCCCGCGAGGGCCCAAGTCAGCGTAGCATCCGGCGTTCACGCCGGCGAACTCGACGTGCCAGTCAACAAGAGTCAGGTCATTCGGGCCGACAGACCTTATGCAAAGGCGCTGATTGGCAATCCTGAAATCGCGGACATCGTGCCGATCAGCAACACTTCGGTCTATGTGCTCGGCAAAAAGACGGGGACAACGAGCCTGACGCTGTACGACCGGGCCAACCGGCTGATCGCGGTGCTCGATGTCGTGGTCGGACCGGACGTCATGACTCTGAAGCGCCAGTTGTCCGATCTGATGCCGGCCGACGCAATCTCAGCCCGAATGTCGAACGACTCCGTCGTGCTGGAGGGAATGGTTTCGAACGCGGTCGTGGCTGATCGAGCTGTGCAGCTCGCCGAGACCTATGCTCCAGGCAAGGTCGTGAACTTGCTGGCGATCGGCTCATCCCAGCAGGTGATGCTCGAAGTTCGCTTCGCCGAGGTGAAACGATCCGCGCTTGCGCAGCTGGGAATCAGCTGGTTCGTGAAGAGCGACGGAGGCAAATTCGGCGGCGTGACCGGCACCGACTCTCGCCAGGTTCCCGACGTCGGCGAGCCGGACCTTGATCAACTTCCCGGCACGCTGACGCGCGGCGCGATTCTCGGCAGCTTCGGGATTATCTCGCGTACCTTCCGGGCGTTCGGCGAGAACTTCAACGTCACGCTTGATGCGCTCGAACGCAAAGGCGCGATCACGACTCTCGCCGAGCCGACGCTCGTTGCTTTGTCAGGCGAAACGGCGAGCTTCCTGGCGGGCGGCGAGTTCCCAATCCCCGTCGCTCAAAGCGGGACTACCTCGGCCGGCACCGGCGGTACTGCGATAACGGTCGAGTTCAAGCCGTTCGGAGTCAGCCTGGCTTTCACTCCAACAGTGCTTGCGGACGGTGTGATCAACATGGTTGTTCAGCCGGAGGTGAGCTCGATCGATCCGAGCGCATCGGTGGTCATCAACAATCTGACCATTCCCGGTCTTCAGACGCGCCGCGCCAAAACCGTGGTCGAAATGCGTGATGGTGAATCGTTCGCCATGGCCGGGCTGATCCGCAAGGACTTCCAGGATACGATCCGTCAGGTGCCATTGCTCGGCTCGCTCCCGATCATCGGGACCTTGTTCCGCTCAAGTGGTTTCCAGAATGAGCAAACCGAGCTGGTGATCATTGTGACACCTCGGCTCGTTGAGCCGGCACGCGCCGGAGCGCTCAAGGCGCCGAGCGATCGGGTGGGGCCACCGAATGAGGCGGACCTGCTTCTCAATGGGCGCACGGACACGGGCGTTCCGCCGGCTGCGAGGCCATTCGTCACTCCGCCGCCGCCGCTCCCGCCACCGCCGGCAGCGACCGTTCCGCCGGCTGGTGGGATGTCACAAAAGAATCCGAGCGGGTTTGAAAAGGACTATGGCCATGCCCTCTAGGCGACTGCTGTTATCTGCCCTTTCAGCTCTTGCGCTGACGGCCTGCAACACGATGTACACGCACATCGGTGACGAAGATCCGTTCTTGGGAGAGGCGGTGAAATACAACGCTGCTGTCCAAACCATCAATCCGGAGCCGGTCTATGCTGAGGGTTCCGCCGAACCGGGAAGCAATGGCGACAAGATGAGTCAGGCCGTCAAACGTTACCGGACCGACAAGGTGAACGCTCGTCACAACGACGAGGCGGAGCGACTGACTACGACGCGTTCGGTAACCGGCGGCAGCGGCAGCGGCAGCGGTAGTGGTCCGCAGTGAGGATCCAGGCATGTGGCGCTCACTTGGTCGACTTCTTAGATCTCGCGACGGGGCGATAGCGCCGACGGTTGCGCTGTCGCTGGCGGGCCTCGTCGCCGTAGGCGGAATCGCGTTCGATTATGCGCGCGTCGCTGCCATGGACACCGAGCTTCAGAGTGCCGCGGATCAGGCCGCGCTGGCGGCCGCAACGCAGCTGGACGGTGAGGCTGGTGCAGTCGCACGAGCGACATCTGCCGCCCAGAACCTCATTTCAAATCTTACCTATTTCGCGAATGACGGCGGAGGCACCGGGATCGACGTTTCGACGGTCACCTTCTACAGCGACTACGATCCGGACAACGGTGCGAAGTCTGGCGAGACAACGGACGATGCCGAAGCCAACTATGTGGAAGTAATCGTCAATGGGCGCTCGGCGAACTATGCGCTCACGCCAATCGTAGCGGCCTTGTTTGGAACCACCGAGGCCCGTGCATTTGCGACAATGGATTCCGCTTACTGCAACTCGCCGCCGTTCATGATGTGCAAGCCGAACGCGAACTTCAATCCAGCGGCTCATATCGGTCACGGCCTTCGCCTCATAATCGGGGCCGCCGATGCTCCGGGCAATTTTGGTTTCCTTCAGACCGGTTTTGGCACCGGCGCGGACAATCTGGCGAAGGCAATTGGCTGGAACGGCTCCGCAGGCGGCTGCGTCGCGGCACGGGGTGTGGTCACGGAACCCGGAGACAAGCAGTCTGTTCGTGCGGCAATCAACACACGCTTCGACCTGTCCGATACGGGGCAGACCTGCCCTGCCGGCGGCACCTGCTCGCCGTCGACCAATTCGCGGAAAGACCTGGTTCACGGAAACAGCTGCACCGCGAATGGTGGCCAGGGGTGGGGTGAGGCACCCAATCCGTATCGTGCGCCGAATACAACTCCGCTGGGCCCAACTAACCAAATGGATCCGGCCCATACGTACCCCGACATCATGGGTCATCCACGCGACCTGTGCCACGCGGTGAGCGAGAATGGGACGTGCGCTGGCGGGAGGATCGGTGACGGCGTCTGGGACCGCAACGCATATTTTCAAGTCAATTACGGTTGGACCGCACCGGGAACGGGAGCAAATGCCTGGACTACCAAGACCGGCCTCAGCGCAACGGCCACCCGCTATCAAGTGTATCTGTGGGAAGCGACTCATCCCTTGCCGCGCGGTGCAGGGCAGCCCGGCATCGGAACCAATCAAACGGTCGGTAGCGGTGGAAATCAACGATGGGCGTCGAGCTGGACCGGGAGCAGTCCTGCCC
>JBKPLG010000042.1:0-5104 GCA_046731515.1 Pseudomonadota bacterium
GTCTTCGCCTATGACGAGCGGCTGCGGCTGCTGCCGTTCTACCTTCAGCAGCTGGAGATGGAATCGAATGGCAAGTCCGTGACGAAGGACGGGCAGGCGGTTTCCCATCCGACAGCGCCAGTCACCTGGGGCGGTACGGGCACGGACGCGCAGCATGCCGTCTTCCAGCTCCTTCACCAGGGTACGGTGCCGACTCCCGTCGAGTTCATTGCCGTATCCGAGGGTGACGACGCCCAGGATCCCGAGCACCACCGTCTGCTGCTGCTGAATGCCTTCGCCCAAGCCGCGGCGTTGATGCAGGGGCGCGACAGCGACGACCCGCAGCGAACCTATCCCGGCAACCGGCCTAGCGCGACGATCCTGCTCGACCGGCTCGATCCCCGCTCGCTGGGTGCGCTGATTGCTTTCTACGAGCATCGCACCTTCGCCAACGCCGTGCTGCTCGACATTAACCCGTTCGATCAGTTCGGGGTCGAACTTGGCAAGGAAATCGCACGGCAATTGTCGGATGGCGCTGATCGGAAGAGCCTCGACCCTTCGACCCGCGCGCTTATCGAGAGAGCGGGATTGTAATGGCCGACTTTGATCTCTTCGTGATCGGTGCCGGAAGCGGCGGAGTGCGCGCGGCGCGTGTCGCCGCTGCTTACGGCGCGCGAGTCGCGATTGCAGAAGAGCATAAGGTCGGCGGCACCTGCGTAATCCGCGGCTGCGTTCCCAAGAAGCTGCTCGTCTACGGTGCGCACTTTGCCGAGGACCTCGACGATGCGGCAATGTTCGGCTGGGACGTGCCGACCAAGCGCTTCGACTGGCCAGTTCTGCGCGACAATGTGCTCGCGGAGGTCGGGCGCCTGGAAGAGGCATATACCGAAACGCTTACCAGCCACGATGTCACGATCCTCCACGAGAGGGCGGAGCTCACCGGTCCCAATGCGCTGAAGCTTGCCGGCGGGCGCGAAGTAACGGCCGACAAGATCCTCGTCGCTACGGGCGCTCGGCCAGTCATGCCGGAGATCGACGGCATCGAGTATGCGATCAGCTCGAACGAAGTGTTCCACCTTCCCGAGCTCCCGAAACGGATCGTGATCGCAGGCGGCGGCTACATCGCAAACGAGTTCGCCGGAATCTTCCATCAGTTCGGAAGCCAAGTGACGCTGGTGAATCGCTCCGACGTGATCCTGCGGCATTATGACCAGCAGATTGTCGATCGGCTGATCCAGATTTCGCTGCGCAAGGGAATAGATTTCAAGTTCAATGCCTTGATCGATCGGCTGGACAGTGCCGACGACGGGACGCTGCACATCGCAATGACGGGATGCGATGACATCGAGGCAGACCAGCTGCTTTTCGCGCTCGGCCGAAAGCCCAATACCGAAGGCATGGGATTGGAAGCTGCCGGAGTTGAGGTCGGCGAAAATGGACAGATCAAGGTCGATGCGGACAATCGCTCGTCCGTTCCGTCGATCTTCGCCGTCGGCGACGTGACCGATCGCGTCCAGCTCACGCCAGTCGCGATCCGCGAAGGACAGGCGTTCGCCGATACGTTCTTCGGCAACAAGCCGCACCAGGTCGACTATGGCTGCATTCCAAGCGCCGTGTTCAGCCATCCGCCGCTGGCCGGCGTCGGAATGACCGAAGGTCAAGCCCGCAACCGGCTCGGTCAGGTCAAGACCTATACGTCGGACTTTCGCGCGATGAAGAATGTGCTGGCGGGGCGGAACGAGCGGTCGCTCTACAAGCTCGTAGTCGACGAATCGACCGATGAAATCGTTGGCATCCATATGATCGGGCCGGACGCGCCGGAGATTCTTCAGGCCGCAGCCGTTGCGGTGAAGGGCAAGCTCAACAAAGCTGATTTCGACGCCACGGTCGCGCTCCATCCGACCATGGCCGAAGAGCTGGTGCTGATGAAATAGGCCCTGGCGGAATCAGGGATTGCGTGCCGCCACGACCCTGCTCCCGTCGCCGCGGATCAGCTCCAGCTCGGTGGCGGCGTTCCCCGACACCTTGAACTTCACCCGTTCCATCGGGTCGCTGATGAATGCGAACTCATTGGCCCCGACGGCTACCAGCGGGTTTTTGGGGCCGCCTTCGCGCTGAAAAATCAGCTTTCCGCCGTCGTTCGTGATCGAACGGATACCATAGACCCCGACATATTGCGGCAGAGGAAGGGCGGTCGCGACTGGATTGACCTGCGCGTCGAGCACTGCGGCGCTCGCTTCGTAAATCGTCTTTTCATCGCCCGTCGCGGTTGCCGCCAACTTTTGGAGCGCGTGGATTTGCGCGACATCGAGCGCCTTGCTCGAGTCGATCTTGGTGGTGGGCGCAATGCCAACACCTTCCCAGTCCTTGCCGGTTGAAGCCAGCACCGCACGGCCGACCGACACGCTGATCACGTAACCGCCGGCGACAGGGAAGAATTCATTGCGAAACCCCGCGCCCGCGGTGGTATCGCCGATGATCTCGCCAAGTTTGAATCCCGCAACGTGGCCAGTGAACTCTTCCGCTGCACTGGCGGTGTGACCGCTCGTGAGGATGTAGAGCGGCTTGCCGATAAGCCGACCAGCCGGAAGCGAGGCGAGGCTGGATAGCCTATCGACCTTGTTCGCACCCATGTAGAAGGTGACGATCGGCTGATTGGCCTTGAGAAAGTGGCTGACGAGATATTGCACTGCTTCCGGGCTTCCGCCGCCGTTCTTTCTGAGATCGATGATCGCCGCGTCGCCGTCCCTTAGGAAACGGATCGCATTGTCATACGCTTCAGCGGTCTTCGGCCCGCCCCAGTAGAAGCCGACCAGGTTCATGTAGCGAATATTGCCGGGCAGTACTTTCAGCTCGGTAATACCGTGATTGAGCCGTATGGCCTGGCGAATTTCTTCTGCGCTCGGCGGAGCGTCGTCCGCCCCCGCGCCGGGCGGCCGCGCCGCAAGCTCAGCCGACTGTTTCGGATCGTAATGCATGCCGAGATGCTTGTCGTGAGCCACGGCGCTTAAATCCGCATTGATCCGCTCGGCGAGAAGGTTCGGATCGCTAACGTTGTAGTGACCCGCCGCCAGGCCTTGCGCGAGCGCCGCATCCAGTTTTGGCCTGACGTCCGCAAGCACATAGTTTGCGGCCAGGGTTCGCCGGATGTCGGCAATGACTTTCTGCGGATCGATCTGAATCGCTGCGGAAACCGGTCCGGCAGGCTGTGCCAAACCGCTGCTCGAGACGACGAGCGCCAAAGCCGCCGCGCTTGCCAGAATCGCCACACGCATTTCATTCACTCCCACCAACCGTTGAGCCGTATTAGTAGAACAATACGCCTTCCAGGATTGCGCAAATGCATGCGGGGTCTTGCCAAAAATCGGCGCAGCGTCCGCCTCTGGACGCGACAGGTCCGTGCCTCTAGGCCGAAGGCTCAGCGAACCCGGGGTGACGATGGAATTGGATGCGGTCGTGATCGGCGCGGGCCACAATGGCCTGACGTGCGCTTATTATTTGGCGAAGAAAGGGCTGAAAGTCGCGGTGCTCGAAGCCGCGGGCACCGTCGGCGGCGCGGCCGTGACCGACGAATTCCTTCCAGGCTTCAGGAACTCGGCTGCCAGCTACACGGTTAGCCTGCTGCAGCCAAAGGTCATTCGAGACATGGAGCTAGAGCGGCACGGCCTCAAGGTCGTGCTGCGGAAGACCGACAACTTCCTCCCTGGCGATGGCGACTATCTGCTCGCGGGCCGTAACGGGCTGACGCGCAAGGAGATCGCCCGTCATGTCAAAAGCGACGCCGGCGCGTATGACCGGTATATCGCCGAGCTCGAGACCGTCGTTCGTTTGCTCAAGAAATGGCTGCTGAGGGCGCCGCCGAACGCGGGCGCGAAAGTAAGCGCCATTCCGAAGCTCCTGAGCCTTGGCCGCGACATGGCCGGACTGTCGCTGTCCGAGACCCGAATCGTCCATGATTTCGCGGTTCGCAGCGCCGCTGAGATCCTTGACCGCCATTTCGAAGGGGAGCTTGCCAAGGCGTTGTTCGGCTTCGATGGGGTGGTGGGTAATTTCGCTTCGCCGCAGTCGGCTGGCACCGGCTACGTACTGCTGCATCACCTTTTCGGCGAAGCCGCAGGTGTGCCGGGCGCCTGGGGACATGCGATCGGCGGGATGGGCTCTATCACCCAGGCTATGGCGCGCGCTTGCCGCGAAGCGGGCGTAGACATCGTCCTCAATAGCGCGGTCGAGGAGTTGATCGTCAACGGTGACGGTGCTTCGGGCGTCGTCGCGGGCGGGAAGCCATGGCGAGCAAAGACGGTTGTTGCAGGCGTCAACCCGAAGCTGTTGTTCGACCGGCTCGTACCCGGCGGCGCGGTCAATGCGGACGTGTCGAGCAGGATGCGCGGCTGGAAATGCGAGAGCGCGACCTTCCGGATGAACGTCGCGCTGTCGGAGCTTCCGCGGTTCACCGTCCTGCCCAAGCGGGGTAACCACCTGACCGCCGGGATCATCATGGCGCCGAGCCTTGATTATATGCACCGCGCCTATCTCGATGCAGCGGTGAACGGATGGACCAAGAATCCGATCATCGAGATGCTGATCCCATCGACGCTGGATTCCAGTCTCGCGCCGAAGGGGCAGCATGTCGCGAGCCTGTTCTGCCAGCATTTCCGTTATGATCTTGGACCCGGCCGCAGCTGGGATGACGAGCGCGAGAAGGCGGCGGACGCGATTATCGCGACGGTCGACAGCCATGCTCCGGGATTCGCCAAGTCCGTGATTGGACGGCAGATTCATTCGCCCCTCGACCTCGAGCGTCGTTTCGGACTGATCGGCGGGGACATCTTCCACGGCAAGATGGGTCTCGATCAGCTGTTCAGCGCTCGGCCGATGATCGGCGCGGCAGATTACCGAATGCCGATCAAGGGTCTGTACCTGTGCGGCTCGGGCGCCCACCCGGGTGGCGGAGTCACCGGCGCACCGGGTCATAATGCCGCGCGGGCGGTACTCTCCGACCGACGGTTCTGGAAACGCCGGAGGTGAAGCCGCTCGAGGGGGTTAAGGTCCTCGACCTGAGCCGCGTGCTCGCGGGCCCATGGTGCACGCAATTGCTTGCCGATCTTGGCGCCGAAGTGATCAAAAT
>JBKPLG010000043.1:0-31691 GCA_046731515.1 Pseudomonadota bacterium
TGGTCGTTTCGCGCACCGACCTGAAGGAGAAGCTCGCGCTTCTCATCTCCTACCTCTGCCCGGGGCAGAAGGAGGCGGCATGAAGAAGCTCCTCCCTCTCCCCGCCGGGGAGGGGGTTGGGGGTGAGAGGGCTTGGCTACCGAGCTTACCCTCAAACGCCGAACCCACTCTCCCTTCTCTTTCCCCGGCGGAGTGAGGGTTAGTGCCCGACTTTGCACGCTCGACGCACCCAGGCGTACAGGCGCAGCTCGACCGGCTCGATAAACTCTCGCCCGCAGGGGACCGACTGGGCCTTGAACGCATTTCGGCTCTGCTCGACCGGTTGGGCCGTCCGCAGGATCGACTTCCGCCCGTGTTCCACATTGCCGGCACCAACGGCAAAGGCTCGACCTGCGCTTTTTTACGCGCGGCGCTCGAAGCCGCCGGTCATAAGGTGCACATATTCACCAGCCCTCATTTGGTACGCTTCAATGAGCGGATCCGGATCGCTGGTCGGTTGATCGAAGACGAGAAGCTTGCTCAGTTGCTGACCGAAGTCCTGGACGCGAGCGATAAGATCGAGCCGAGCTTTTTCGAAGTCGCGACAGCCGTTGCTCTGCTCGCTTTCCAGCGCACGCCGGCCGACGCGTGCATTTTGGAGGTCGGCCTGGGTGGAAGGCTCGACGCTACGAACGTCGTTGACCGCCCGCTCATGACCGGCATCACCAATCTGGCGCTCGACCATCAGCACTTCCTGGGAAAACGCCTGCCAGGGATCGCCGCCGAAAAAGCCGGGATCGCAAAAACCAATGTTCCTCTGGTCACGCAGCTCTACCCGCCACCACTTGGCGGGCGGGTTGGGGCAATCGCCCACAGCGTCGGCGCGCCGTGGCTGCCACGAGGAGGTTCATGGGACGCGATCATCCGCCAGGGCAGGCTTCGGTATCGAGACGAACGGGGTGCGCTTGATCTGCCCTTACCGCGGCTCGCTGGACGGCATCAGGCAATGAACGCGGCACTCGCCGTCGCTATGATTCGCCACCAGGACGAACTTCAAGTGTCGAGCTCGGCCTTGGCTGCAGCGATGGGTTGGGCAGAGTGGCCTGCGAGGCTTCAACGCCTCACCGCCGGACCACTCATCGGCGATCGTGAGGCCTGGCTAGACGGTGGGCACAACCCGTCGGCGGCTCGACAGATCGCCCGTTGGGCGCGTCATCAGTTCAAGGACGGTAAGCCGCTGCACCTGATCTTTGCGAGCCTCGTAAGCAAAGATCCCGCCGGAATGCTCCATCCCTTCCAATCCGTCGCAACGCACGTGCACGCCGTGCCGGTCTCCGAACACGCATCCTTCGCACCTGACGATCTGGTCGAAGTCGCGGGCGGCCTCGGCTTTGCCGCAGACGCTCACGACAATATTGAGGAGGCGATTGCCGGCGTTCCGCGCGACGCGCGCGCGCTCATCTTCGGTTCGCTCTATCTCGCCGGGGAAGTGCTCGCCGCGAACGATCAGCTTCCCGACTAACGCGTCGCGGGCTTCGCCTCGTCCACTTTGGGCGCAGTGTCGGTCTCTGCACGCCGCCCCTCGGCCGTCACGCGCATCCATTCCAGCAGAACGAACAGCACAGCGAATGCACCTGCCGCTGCAGTCCACCGGAAGACGGTCGCGTAACCGTAGATGTCGAACGCCTCGCCCGCGATTCCGCGGCCGAGCGAGCCAATCAGGAACGTGAGGGACGACAGCAGCGCATATTGCACTGCAGTGAAGCGCTTGCTGACGATTCCCGAGAGATAGGCGACGAAAGCCGCGCCGGCGATGCCGGTAGAGATATTTTCCATCGAGATCGCGAGCAGCAAGCGGACCATGCGCTCGTCGAAGCCAAACAGCCCGAACAACTGGGTCAACCCGATCGTGCCGGCGACCGCATCGAGGTAGGGACCGCCTTCGGCCAGATCGGCGTAAACGAAATTGCCGAATACGGGCAGGATCGCGCCGATGAGGACAGTCGGAAGCCGGCCGATTCGAGCGAACAAATAGCCGCCGAGCGCGATTCCGATCATCGTCATGAAGATGCCGAACACCTTCGACGCGAAGGCTACCTCGTCCTTCGAATAATGGAGGAAGTCGAGGTAAAACGGGAAGGCGAAGGAGGACCAGATATTATAGCAGAGCGTGTAGGTCAGGATGAGGCCGATCACGATCAGCACCCCCCAACGAAGTCGCGCAGACAATTCGCTCAGCGGCGCAACCAGCGCCACATACAGATGATTGAGCGCCGTCCGCCCCGATGTGTGCGTCCGGTCTTCGCTCCTCAGCACATAGCGGTGACGGTTGCGAAGCCAGTTCGTCGTCGCTGCGACGATGAGTGGGACGATCACCGTCGCGAAAATAATCCACGGACCATAGAGTTTAGTGAAATCGGCGACCGAGGGCTGCTTCACCCCGGGCGCAGTCGTGAGCATCGAAATCATGAAATGGCCGATGTTGTAGATCGCCCAGATCCAGCTGATGCCGACGATTGCCAGCGCGATCGCGCGTGCCTTCGGCTCCAGAGCCCCCGGCTCAGCCAGCTCCTTGTGCAGGATTCCGACGTCAGGTCTAGGCGTATCAGGCGCGCGTAACGCGATGAGCGCCATTAGGCCGATGAGGCCGCCCATTAGCAGATAGACGAGCGACCACGACATCCGTGCCGCCATGACCAGTGCCAGCGCGCCACCGACGATCGACGCGATGCGATAGCCGAATTGGTAAATCGCCGAGAGTAGCTCGACTGGTGTCTGCTCGTCCGCGACATCGATCCGCCAGGCATCGACGGCAACATCCTGCGTCGCCGAAAAAAGCGCAGCAATCACCGCGAAAATAGCAAATGTTCCAATGTTCGTCGCTGGATTGGTCGCGGCAAGGCCAGCGAAGCTCGCGATCATCACTCCCTGACACATGACGATCCAGCTCTTGCGGCGGCCCAACCCTTCCAACAGCGGGAGACGAAACCGGTCGACGAGCGGCGACCACAGGAATTTGAAGCTGTAACTCAGTCCAATCCACGACAACACGCCAATGGTCGCGAGATTGATGTTCGCCTCGCCCAACCACGCGTTCAATGTTCCGATGAGCAGTGCGTAGGGCAGGCCCGACGAAAAACCGAAGGCCAGCATCGTCGATGATTTGCGCGTAGAAAGCGCCGCCCTGAGGAGCTTCCAACCTTTGGGACGCTGACCTGCCACCTACCCCTCCCCATGTTTCATCGGAACCTTAGACAGGTTTCACGGACTGCCTAGCCCCGCGATGAACAACAGGCCGGACTATTCGGGCTCGTCGACGACGATGAATAGCTCGAGGCCCCTGGGTGGCTTCACCTTCTCACCTTGGAGATGGCGGTCGATGCATTCGATCGCTTTGGTGAGCTGTCGCTCGGAATAGGGCTTCATCAAGCACCCGACCGCAACCGTGGCCGCATTCGGATAGGGATGACCCGTAGCGAAGAGCGTCGGTATTCCGCGCTTCTTGGCGTGGTTCGCAAGTTCGATGCCGGTTTCCTGGCTGCGCAATCTGACATCGCTGAGGACGAGGTCGACCGCCTCCCGTTCGAGCACCTCCAGCGCCTCGTCGAAATCGTCGATCGTCGCGACGATCTCGTAGCCGGCATCGCCCAGCATGTTTTCATTGTCGAATGCGGTCAGCGGCTCGTCCTCGACGATGAGGATCCGCTTGACGACTTGCTTATGTCTCCCGAACAGCATCGAAACTCCGACCCATGACTATGCCCTCAAAACGAGCATCTAGGCGTCCGGTGCCGCAGCAGCGCACACTTCGACGCACTGTGCCTGCCGAGTTACAGAAAGACGGCGGGCCGCAACGCATCGCCAAGCTGCTCGCGCGCGCCGGAATCGCTTCGCGCCGAGAGGTTGAGCGCATGATCGTCGAAGGACGCATCGCGCTCAATGGGGAAAAACTCACAACGCCCGCGACATTGCTGGAAGATTTGAAAGGAGTGACGGTCGACGGAAAGCCGGTGCGTCCAGCCGCCGCAACGCGGCTGTTCCGCTTCTACAAGCCTCAGGCGACGATCACTGCAGCATGCGACCCCAAGGGCCGGACGACGATCTACGACCGGTTGCCGGTTGGCTTGCCACGGCTCATGCCGATTGGCCGGCTCGACTTCATGACCGAAGGGCTGTTGCTGCTCACCAATGACGGCGAGTTGAAACGTGAGCTCGAGCTGCCGAAGACTGGCGTCGTGCGCACTTATCGTGCCCGTGCGTTCGGCAGCGTCACGCAAATGCAGCTTGAGCGGCTGGCGGAAGGCATCACGATTGAGGGGGTCCACTATGGCTCCATCAACGCGAACCTGGAGCGGCGGACTGGCCGCAATTGCTGGATCGAAATGAGTCTGGCCGAAGGCAAGAACCGAGAGGTCAGACGTGTCCTCGCCCATCTCGGACTGCAGGTCTCGCGACTGATCCGCACGGCCTATGGTCCGTTCACCCTGAGCGGGCTGGAGGCGGGCGACGTGGATGAAATAGGCAGTGCGGAACTCGCGGCTTTCCGCAACACGCTCGGATGAGGATCATCGCCGGCGAGTGGCGCGGTCGGCCGATAGACGCGCCATCGGGCTCTAGCACCCGTCCCACCGCGGACCGCGTTCGAGAAACCTTGTTCTCGATGCTCGCCAGCCGCCTCGGCTCGTTTGAGGAGCTGCGCGTCGCTGACCTTTTCGCGGGCAGCGGCGCCTTGGGACTGGAGGCTCTCTCGCGCGGCGCCGAGTTCACCACATTTGTCGAACGCGACGCCGAGGCAGTCCGCGTGCTCATGCGCAACGTCCAAAACCTTGGCGCGGCTCATCGCGCGCGCATCCTGAGCAGCTCAGCCGAAGCGCTTCCGCCGAGCGAGCCGTTCGATCTAATCTTCGCCGATCCGCCTTATGCGAAAGGCTCGGCTAGTGCCGTGGTCCGGGCAGTCACCGACGCGAACTGGCTGGCAAAAGGAGGATGGATGAGCGTCGAGACGAGCCGCGGCGAAAGCATCGACCCGGGCGCTCTATCGATAGAGGTCGTACGCGATGTCGGCCGCGCTCGGCTCACGTTGCTGCGCTTCACATAGATTTTTTGGCCGCCTTGCGGATCTCGTCAATCTCGGTGCCGAGGCGACGGCCGATAGCGGCAGCCGCCGCCTTGCCGGCTACCTTGACCGCGCGTCCGGCGCGTTTTCCGCCTGATGCACCACTTCGATTAAAGCCTTCTTCGGCCAGCGAGGCGAGCGCGGCCGTCGCGGCTACAGCGATCAGTTCAGCGACAAGGGGGCTTTGCAGCAGCTTGATAAAGCCTTCGCCCATCGAATCTTGACCGCCCCCACCAGAGCGTCGAGCCACGGCGCGGGCGGGGGACTTGGACCTCCTCTTCTTTGCTGTCTTGGAGCGGGGTCCGGCTCCCTTGCTCGTCGCCTTCTTAGCCATCGCGAATCCTCCTGAGCTCTGACCTTGGCTTAACTCATCTGCGCATCGCCGTATCCGCTAATGCCGCCGTAAACATTGCACATACCGGAAGAGTTTCGCCAATTCTGTAGCACTGTATTGACACAATAATACACTAAGTTTATCCAGCGTTCGACGGAGGATGGCCCATGTACAGTCAGCAGGATCTCGATGAAGCCGTTGCCGCCGGTGTGATCAGCGCCGCGGCTGCCGACGCGCTTCGCGCGCATGTTGAGGGCCAGCGTTTTACGGCGATCCCGGACGAAGAGCAGTTCCGGTTGATCACTGGCTTCAACGACATTTTTGTATCGGTTGCCGCGGCCATTCTGTTGTTCGCCGTTGGCTGGATCGGCCAATGGATTGGCCAGAGAGCCAATCTTGCGATTGAGGGCAATGGCCCATCACCTCTTGCGCCATTGTTCGTCGTGGCAACCTCCTGGGCGCTTGCGCTCTTTTTCACGGCGAGGCGAAGAATGGCGTTGCCATCCATCCTGCTTCTCCTCACCTTCGTTGGCGGAGTGCTGGCCACTGCCGGCTTCAGTCTGGTGATCGGAGTTGGCCCAGATGCCGTCAGCAACAACCCACAACTGGGAGGCGTGATCGCCGCCATTTCAGCGGCCGTTGCCGCGGCTGCCGCCTGGCTTCATTGGCGGTGGTTCAGAGTCCCGATCACAGTTGCCGCGGGTGCCGCTTCAGTTGCCGGAATCGCGGTTGGGCTACTGGTTGCCGCACTTGGCCATAACGCTGAGCAGGCGAAGAACGTAATTCTTGGGTTCGTCCTATTCCTTGGCATAGGCATCTTTCTCTTCGCCATGTGGTGGGATTCTTCCGACCGCGAGCGCGTGACGCGCCGCTCAGACGTCGCGTTCTGGCTCCATCTGCTCGCCGCGCCGTTGATCGTGCATCCGATCTTCACGCTTCTCCGACTGAATGACGGCAACGCCACTATGGGTGAAGGTGTGGTGGTGATCGTCCTTTATGTGGCGCTCGGACTCACAGCGTTGGCGATCGATCGACGCGCCCTGTTGGTTTCTGCCCTCGCTTACGTACTGTGGGCCCTGGCCGAGCTGTTCCGGCAGTTCGGCGCCGTCGAGCTCAACGTCGCGCTGACGGCGCTGGTGATCGGATCTGCGCTACTGCTTCTCTCGGCCTTCTGGCACCAAGCGCGCTCCGCAATCGTGCGGCCACTTCCTGGTGGCCTGAAGGACCGGCTGCCGATCCTCGATCGGCCGGCCGTGGCTACCCAACCAGCCGCATGAGCCGTCGCTCGAGCGGGGCGAGCACTGGCGTTAGCTCGTGCCCCCGCTTGAGTACCATCCCATGCTCACCAACGAGTGAGAAAGGGCCCTGCTTCAATCGAAGGCCCGGGCGCTTCTCGATGCAGATTTCCGGCCGCTCGGAGTGGCGCCGGTAAGCGGCAAAGACCGCGACATCCGGATCTATCCTCAGGGCATAATCGCGCCAGTGTCCGGCGGCGACCATCCGGCCGTAAAGGTCCAGGATCCGCGCGATTTCCCGGCGGTCAAAACTCGCGATAGGGCGCCGGTCCCATCCACTCGGGAACGGCGCGATGACGCTCAAGCGCTCTTGACCTTCGGCCGCGGATGGCTCGCGGTCTTGAGCACCGCGACCTCCTTCCGTAGCTGCTCGAGTTCACGCTCCAATTCGCCGATGCGCGCCCGGACCGGATCGCAGTCCTCGCCGCAGGGCGTGCCATAGGGCACAAACCCGGGGCTGTAATGCACCGTATCCAGCGGAACGGGCTTGGCGGGAATTCCCACGACCGTCGAGCCGGGGGCCACGTCCTTGGTTACCACCGAATTGGCGCCGATCTTCGCGCTCTCGCCGACCTCGACCGGACCGAGCACCTGTGCCCCGGAGCCGATGACGACTCCCGAAAGGATAGTCGGATGACGTTTGCCGCCTACGCCAGTCGAGGGATTCGTTCCCCCCAGGGTCACGTTTTGATAGATGGTCACGTCGTCGCCGATCTCGGCCGTTTCGCCAATCACGCTGAAGCCATGATCGAGGAAAAATCGCTTCCCGATCTTCGCACCCGGGTGAATGTCGACCGCGGTCAAGAAGCGCGCGAAATGATTGACGAGGCGAGCAAGGAAAAACAGCTGGCCTTCCCACAGCCAGTGGGCGAGCCGGTGAAAACCAAGAGCCACCACACCCGGATAGAACACGACGTCCCATCGCGAGCGCGCCGCCGGATCGCGGGATTTGACGGAGTCCAGATAGGCAATGAAGCCAGACTGCAAGCGAAAAACCTCGTACCGTTACCGTCTCAATCTAAGAGCTCGTCGCGATAAATGCCAGCGGCCGTGCCAGTTTATCCCAGCCGTTCGACCAAGAGATCGAAGACCGCCGGGTGGAAGGTTTTCTCGAAGCGCAGTCCAGCGACAAAATCGCTGACCCAGCAAACCTCCGCGTCGAGCGCTTCCAATCCTTCGATTCTGAGCAACATATGCTCCCCTTCGCTCGGGCGCTCGATCAACTCGACCTTACAGCCTTCGGGCGACAGATCGAAAATCCGGACGCGGTAATTATGCTGTCCAAGCCGGCGGAGCATCACTTCAGCGTCGACCGAGATCCGTTCCGTCACACGCGGCTGTGAAGGCTTTTCGCCCACCAGCGCCTTGAATTGGAGACCGGCTTTTCCCTCGGAGGCCCAGCGCACCACCGCTTCGATTGCGCCGCGACGCAGAACCGAAAGAGTGACCGGCTCATCGACGTTGAGCTTGGCCGGCGTTTCGATGCTGCAGCCCTCATAGGAAAGGTCGGCGAGAACGGCTTCGGCAGTCGTCCCGTTCTCGAGAGCGATGTGGCCGCTCATGCGCACCGGCCTGCGCTCGCGCCGCTCGACGAAGTTTGGCGCCGGTTCCGCTTCCGGCGGCTGCATCGGCTTGCTCACGCATGGCCTCCAATTTATCGATCGGCGTGTTAGCAGATTTCGGTCAAAGAAGCTTTAATATGTCGGCTAGCGGACACTAAGAAGTGCGCCCGAGCTATCGGACTTCGGCTACCGGCTGAAGGACGGCGCAGGCGATCCGTGCTCCGCTGTTGCCGCTGGGATCGGTCATATAATCGTCGGGAGTGGCGTGAAGAACTAGCGCAGCCCCGTCAGAGTCGAGGAGGACGCCAGCTGTACCTGGGCCCGTCAGGCTTGCTCCAGGCAGCGTGACCGTCGTCCCGAGCGCGCCGTTCGCCGCGACCTCGACATTTCGCATGTCGCCTGCGTGCGGACCCGCCGGGTTGTTGAACCCATGTTTGTTCGTCGAAGGATTCCAATGCGCGCCTGCGGTTGCGAAATCCGGCGGGTCACAGCGGCCCACATCATGGACATGGATGCCATGGACGCCATGAGGCAAGCCAGTCGCCTCGATGTGGAAGGCCACCCCGCCCGCCGTTTGCCACGCGCGGACCGTCCCGATCGACTGACCGCTTGTGTTGATGAGCGCCATCGGCGCACCGCCCTGCGGTTCGACAGCCGCGCAGCCGGGGAGCCAGAGGGGCGCCGTGGCCAACGCCGCAAAAGCCACGGTAATGGGAAGCGTCGTGCGCGTGTCGGGCCTCCTGGCCTGCTTCAATGCTTCACTCCCCTTCTGGCTCCACGCGGACGAGCAACTGTCCTTCGGTGACTTGCGTCCCAGGCACGGCGGACAGTTCGGCGACCGTGCCGTCGAACGGGGCGATGAGCCCATGCTCCATCTTCATCGCCTCCAGCGTGAGGAGGCGCTGGCCCTTCGCGACCTTTTCGCCAGCCGAGACATCGACTGCGGTCACCTTGCCCGGCATCGGCGCCTCAATCTCTCCGTCGTGGATGCCGTGCGACGTGCCCGTGCCGCGCGATGTCAGTCCGAATTCGTAAGCCTGGCCTTCGTAAAAAACGACAACTCGCTCATCATCCCTGAAGCCGGAAACGGCAGCAAATTCACCGTCCTCGGTGGAAACCGCTCGGGTCGCCCCCTGCCACCGAAGCGATACCCGGCTATGCGTCGGAGAATTGAGGCGAAATCCTGCGAGGCCGCCGAGCGGCTCCTCGTCTTCCTTGATTGCCAGCGCGACAGCCGCTCCGCCACGCCAGATTGCATCGTCCGGTTCAGGATCCGGGACCAATTCATCGAGATTTCGCTCGATAAAGCCTGTGTCGATTTTGCCGGTGCCGAAATCCGGGTTCAGCACGGCATTGAACAGGAAGCCGGCATTCGTCCTCACGGGCCAGACCTCGACATTGTCGAGGATCGACGCGAGCTCGCCGATCGCCTCCGCCCGGTCGCCGCCGATGCCTATAAGCTTGGCGATCATTGGATCGTAGAAAGGCGAAATAAAGTCACCTTCCTCGACGCCGGTTTCGATGCGGCCTTCCTCTCCCAGATCGAAATGGTCGAGTCTGCCGACGCTGGGCAAAAAGCCCTTCGCCGGATCCTCGGCATAGAGCCGCGCCTCGATCGCGTGGCCTGTGATCGTCAGCTCATTCTGCGTTTTCGGCAGCTTTTCGCCTGACGCGACGCGGAGCTGCCATTCGACCAGATCCTGGCCGGTGATCTCCTCGGTCACCGGGTGCTCGACCTGCAGACGAGTGTTCATTTCCATGAACCAGATGCGGTCAGGCTTCAGGCCTTCGGATGCGTCGGCGATAAATTCGATCGTCCCGGCGTTCTCGTAATTCACCGCTTTCGCCGCGAGCACCGCCGCGTGGCAAACTGCTTCCCGCGTTGCCTCGTCCATTCCCGGCGCGGGGGCTTCCTCGATCACCTTCTGGTGGCGGCGCTGCAGCGAGCAGTCGCGCTCGAACAAATGGACGACATTGCCGTGGTTGTCGCCGAACACCTGCACCTCGATGTGGCGCGGCGAGAGAATGTACTTCTCGATGAGCACTCGGTCGTCACCGAACGCGCTCGCCGCTTCCCGCTTGGCGCTTTCGAGGGCGTCGTCGAACCCCTTCGCGGCATCGACGCGGCGCATTCCTTTGCCACCGCCGCCCGCGACCGCCTTGATCAACACCGGATAGCCGATGGCGTCAGCTTCCTTTTTGAGGCGCTTCGGGTCCTGATTCTCGCCGAGATAGCCGGGCGTCACCGGCACGCCCGCCTCGGCCATCAGTTTCTTCGCTGCGTCCTTGAGGCCCATGGCGCGGGTGCTGTCCGGCTTCGGCCCGACCCAGATCAGACCCGCGTCGATCACCGACTGCGCGAAGTCGGCATTTTCCGAAAGGAAGCCGTAGCCCGGGTGAATCGCCTCCGCTCCCGTGGCCTTCGCCGCCGCGATGATCTTCTCACCGACGAGATAGGATTCGCGCGCCGGGCTCGGCCCGATGTGCACCGCCTCGTCCGCCATGCGCACGTGCAGCGCCTTGGCGTCGGCGTCCGAATAGACTGCGACCGTGCGGATCCCGAGCCGCCGAGCGGTGCGAATGACGCGGCACGCAATCTCCCCGCGGTTGGCGATGAGCAGGGATTTCAGCATGCGCGAATGTTCACAATGTTCACACTGACACGCGTACGCGCGCGGGCGGCCTGATGTTCAAAATCAGCGGAACGATGACTGCTAAATTCACCATGGCGGCCGCTCGTACTCAGACGGCACGCTGTAGGACAGCGAAAATCGATTTGCGAATACTCAGGACTCGTAAGGCTCTTCGCGACCGAGTTTCAAAAGCTCAAACACGCGATCAACCGTGACTCCGGGAGTGCGCGTCGGGCGTTCAGTCGGAGCGAAGGGCAGCATTACCGAATTCAGCCGTTCGGTGAGATCGAGGAGCTCGTACTCGTCGACGGTCCGCTGTTCGCCAGCCAGTTCTGCCTTGATGTTCTTCGCCAGCGATTCCTTCGTGACGCAAGTCGCACCGGTGAACGAGCGCAAGCAGACGGCATAAGCGCCGGTCCGCCAATTATCCCACTCGGTGATCCCGATGCGTCCTGCGAGGTCGACATTGAGCCGATCACCATTGAAGGCTTCCGGATAATTGTCCGAAGCCAACGGCTCGGCCTTCAGTGCCGCGATGAACTGGTCGATGAATGCGTCGCGGTTGCGCTCTGCTGCTTCAGCCGGAGACGCACCCTCGCGACGCGCAAGGAGAGCGCGGCGAAGCCAATAAAGCGCGGCGGGGGTGTACCAGCATTCGGAACCGGCTGGCGGCTCCGAGCTACCCTCACCTTCGAACGCGTCGAGCGCCGACCACCAGCCGCCGTCGGGGGAAAGGGCATATATCGCGCCGGGCGCAGCACCTGCCTCAATGAGGGCGCTGATCTGTTCCCGGGATCCCCCGCTACGTCTCACGAGAGTGTCGAACGGAACGAACCATTGATGGACATAAGCCTCCATCTGCACGTCCGCGAGCGTTGCGCCGCCAATCAATTGCATGGCCACAGTATGCCCCTTCCGACGGATCGACCGCTGTGTCTGGCAGGCCCCTACGCCGGTGGCGGTCGGTCAGGTATCGAGGTCTTAAGGCAGGAGTCGCCCGGTCATCTGTCGCTACATCCTGAACACGCCGAATTGCGGCCGGTCGGGGATCGGCGCAACCAGTGTCGCCGCGAACGCCAGTCCGAGCACGTCCCTCGTCTGCACCGGATCGATGATCCCGTCGTCCCACAGCCGCGCGGTCGCGTGCCAGGGATTGCCCTGCGCCTCATAATCGTCGCGGATCGGCTGCTTGAATTTCTCCGCCTGCGCGGGGGTCCATTTGTCGGCGTCGCGGTGGACCGTCGCGAGGACGCTCGCCGCCTGCTCGCCGCCCATCACGCTGATGCGGCTATTGGGCCAGGTGAAGAGGAAGCGCGGCGAGTAAGCGCGGCCCGCCATTCCGTAATTGCCCGCGCCGAAGCTGCCGCCGATCAGCACGGTGATCTTGGGAACGCTGGCGGTCGCGACCGCAGTCACCAGCTTGGCGCCATGCTTGGCGATGCCCTCCGCCTCATATTTCCCGCCGACCATGAAGCCCGAGATGTTCTGCAGGAACAGCAGCGGCGTTCTGCGCTGGCAGGCGAGTTCGATGAAATGTGCGCCTTTGAGCGCGCTCTCGCTGAACAGGATCCCGTTGTTGGCGAGGATCGCGACCGGAATGCCCCAGATGTGCGCGAAACCGCACACAAGCGTCGATCCGTAGAGCGGCTTGAACTCGTGGAACTCCGATCCGTCCACGATCCGCGCGATCACCTCGTGCACGTCATAGGGCGCGCGAACGTCCTCCGGGATGATTCCGTACAGCTCCTCCGAGTCAAAGGTTGGTGGTCGAGGCTCCCGCAACTCCAGCCCTGCCCCAGCCTCCGGCTGCAGGGTCGAGACAATGTCGCGGACGATGGTCAGCGCATGCTCGTCATTTTCGGCGAGATGGTCGACGACGCCGGACTTGCGCGCGTGCAAATCTCCCCCGCCGAGATCCTCGGCGCTGATCTCCTCGCCCGTCGCCGCTTTCACCAGCGGCGGTCCGCCGAGGAAGATCGTTCCCTGCTCGCGCACGATCACGCTCTCGTCGCTCATAGCGGGGACGTAAGCGCCGCCGGCCGTGCAGCTACCCATCACGCAGGCGATCTGCGGTATGCCTTTCGACGACATCTGGGCCTGGTTGAAGAAGATTCGGCCGAAATGGTCGCGGTCGGGAAAAACCTCTGCCTGGTGCGGAAGGTTCGCTCCGCCGCTGTCGACCAGATACACGCATGGCAAACGGTTCTGCTCAGCGATCTCCTGTGCGCGCAGATGCTTTTTGACCGTGATCGGATAGTAGGTGCCGCCTTTCACCGTCGCGTCGTTGCAGACGATCATCACCTGCCGGCCCGATACGCGCCCGATGCCGGCGATGATTCCGGCCCCCGGAACCTCGCTATCGTACATGTCGCAGGCGGCGAGCTGGCCGATCTCGAGGAATGGCGAACCGGGATCGAGTAGCCGTTCGACGCGGTCGCGCGGAAGCAATTTCCCGCGCTCAACGTGCCGCTGCCGATGCTTTTCGGGCCCGCCTTTGGCCGCTTCCACGACGTCAGCGCGCAGCTTTTCCGCGAGTTCGCGGTTGTGCGATGCTCGCGTCCGGAACTCTTCGCTGTCCGTCGCGATTTTGCTTTCGATCCGCGGTGCGCTCATCCCCTCCAGCCATCCGTTGGTCGAACAGTCGTGCCGCTCGCCTAGCCGGTGCTTGCCAGCATTGCAAAGCGGCGGCTTCAGCCACCGTCAGGGTTCCTGCGAGAGAGGTCTAGATGAAACAGCAACTGCTTCTGATTGTCGCGTCAGCGCTCGTCTTGGGTGCATGCAGCACGCGACATGACAATCAATCGCAGGCGCAAAAGGCGGGCACCGAGCTCGGAATCGACCTCGCCTGGATGGACAAAGCGGTCCGGCCCGGCGACGACTTCTTCACCTATGCCGACGGCACGTGGGTCAAGAACACGCCGATCCCCGCCGACCGGTCAAACATTGGCGGCTTCTACATTGCCGACCTGCAGCGCGAAAAGAATACGCGCGCCCTGTTCGACGAGCTTCTCAAAGCCAAGCCGACCAGCGGAAATGAAGGGATGATCGCCAATTATTACGACGCCTACGTCAACACCGACGCGATCGATCGCGCCGGCCTTGCGCCTGCAATAGCCGACCTCGACGCGATCGCGCGCATTGCCGACAAGCGCCAGCTGAGCGCGGCGATCGGCGGTACCCTGCGCGCCGATACCGACGCGCTCAACGCCACGAATTTTCACACGGAGAATTTGTTCGGAATCTTCGTCACGCAGGGACTGACCACACCGGGCGAGCAGCTGCCCTACATCATGCAAGGCGGAATCGGACTGCCCGAGCGCGAATATTATTTGTCCGCCGACCCGAAAATGGCCGACCTTCGGACCAAGTACCGCGCTTATGTCGCGCAAATCCTTGGACTTGCCCGCTATCCCGACCCGCAGGGCGCGGCGAACCGGATCATGGATCTCGAGACCAAGATCGCACGAGCTCACGCCACGCGCGAAGAGAGCGAGGACTTCTCCAAGGCGGCTCAAGTCTGGTCACTCGCCGATCTCGAGAAGCGGGCGCCGGGCACTGATTGGGCCGCGTTGCTCGATGCCGCGCAGCTCGGGTCCGCACAGAAGTTCGAAGCCTATCATTCGGGCGCGATCCCAAAGCTTTCGGCGCTTGTCGGCTCCGAACCGCTCCAAGCTTGGAAAGACTGGCTCACGTTCCACACTTTGAATGAACAGGCAAACGTGCTTCCCAAGGCGTTCCGTGACGCGAGCTTCGCTTTTAATGGCACAGCGCTCGCCGGCACGCCGCAGGAGCGCCCCCGCGATCAGCTTGCGCTCAACGCGACGAGCAACGCGCTGCAGGATGCGGTCGGCAAAGCCTATGTCGACAAATATTTCCCGGCGTCGGCGAAAGTGGAAATCCAGGGCATGGTGGACCGCATCAAGGCTGCCTTCGCCAAGCGCGTGCAGGCCATCGCGTGGATGGCGCCCTCCACGAAGGCGGAAGCGCTGAAGAAGGTCGAAACGATCGTCGTTGGAGTTGGCTATCCGGATAGTTGGCGCGACTATTCCGGCCTCACGATTACGCCCGACAATGCTTACTCCAACCAGAAGAACGTCGGATTGTGGGAGTACCGCCATCAGGTCGCCAAGCTCGGCAAGCCGATGGATCGCGCGGAATGGTGGATGCCGGCTCAGCTGGTGAACGCGGTGAATCTGCCGGTGCAGAACGCGCTCAACTTTCCCGCTGCGATCCTGCAACGGCCCTTCTTCGATCCCAATGCCGACGCTGCCTACAATTATGGTGGGATCGGCGCGACGATCGGACATGAGATCAGCCACAGCTTCGATAACACTGGCGCGCTGTTCGACTCCACCGGTCGGCTAAGAAATTGGTGGACTCCACAGGATTTTGCCAAGTTCGAGCAGGCCGGAGAAGCTCTTGCGAAGCAATATGACGCTTATGAGGCGCTGCCGGGGTTGCGCGTGAACGGCAAGCTTACGCTCGGGGAGAATATCGCCGACGTCGCCGGCCTCGCGGCAGCCTACGACGCTTATAAGGCCTCGTTGAACGGCAAGCCGGCGCCGGTGATCGACGGCCTGACCGGCGACCAGCGCTTCTTCATCGCTTATGCGCAAGCATGGGCGACCAAGATGCGGCCGGAGACGCTGCGCCGGCGCATCGCCACCGACGGCCACGCACCTGGCAATTTCCGGGCGCAGACCGTCCGCAACATCGATGCATGGTACCCCGCGTTCAATGTCCAACCGGGACAGAAGCTTTATTTGACGCCGAATCAGCGCGTGAAAGTCTGGGGCTAACCTCTCCGGGTCTACCTGCCCTCACCAACTGCACATCGGCGTCCGCGCATGTTATGGCTCAAGCGCTCAGGCTAAGGGAGGTCGAGTCATGACCTACTGGGAGTTCAAGGGTCGAGAGTTCGTCAACTGCACTTGCGAATATGGTTGCAACTGCCAGTTCAACGCGCTTCCGGATAAAGGCCATTGCCATGCCGTCGCGGGAATCCAAATCGATGAGGGCAAGCACGGTGAGACAGGCCTCGACGGGTTGCGAATTGCCGCCATCTTCAAATGGCCCGGGGCCATTCATGAGGGGAACGGCGAGGCGATCGCGTTCGTCGACGAGAAGGCAAACGATGCCCAGCGCGAAGCTCTTCTCAAGATCATGACCGGCCAGGACACCGATCCATTCGCCACGATGTTCGCGGTCTATGCGTCCACCGTCACCAAGATGCACGAGCCGGTATTCACGGACATTGATTTCGAGGTCGATGTGGATGGTCGCCGTGCGCGCCTTTCGGTTCCAGGCTACGTCGAAACCGAGGCTGAGCCGATACGCAATGCCGTGACGGGCGCAGAATCGCGTGCGCAGATCGTCCTGCCCGACGGCTTCGAATATGCGGTGGCCGATATTGGCAGCGGGCGAAGCCGTACGACCGGGCCGGTTCAGGTCGAGATGGCGAACAGCTATGGACAGTTCGCGCACCTGCATCTTTCCAGCCATGGGGTCGTCCGCGGCTGACCTAACGAGCAAAGTGTTGCGCCACGAGCGCGCAATTGTCATCGCCGGGGTCGTGCTGCTGGCACTCCTCGGCTGGTGGTACATCGTGGCCGGTGCGGGAATGAACGAGGGCATGGACACAATGCACCAGCCGCCGTTTGGCGCGCTGGTGCTGATGTGGTGGCTTATGATGGTGGCGATGATGCTGCCCTCAGCCGTGCCCGCGATCCTTTTATATGCCCGCGTCCGCCAGATCCGAGGCGGCGACAGCGCAATCGCGCAGACCTGGACGTTTCTCGCTGGCTATCTCGCCACCTGGCTGATGTTTTCGATCGTGGCCGCCAGCGTGCAGCAGTTCATTCCCGGTCCCTCAATGGCACTCGACGACCGCTTTGCGGGCGGCGCCATACTCATCGCAGCGGGACTCTATCAATTATCCCCGCTCAAGAACGCCTGCCTCAGTCAGTGCCGCTCGCCGGCTGAGTTCCTGAGCCGCCATTGGCGATCGGGATCGAGCGGCGCAGTAAGGCTCGGCGTCCTGCACGGCGCCTTTTGCGTTGGCTGTTGTTGGCTGTTGATGGCGCTGCTATTCGTCGGCGGAATGATGAACCTGCTGTGGATCGTCGGGCTGACGACGATCGTCGCAGCGGAGAAGCTGCTTCCACGCGGTGAATGGTTCGGGCGGGTAGCGGGAGTTGGGTTTCTCGCTTGGGGAGCCCTACGGGTCGCCGGCTACTAAACGCCGATCAACTCGCGACCGATTAGCATCCGGCGAATTTCGTTAGTGCCGGCCCCGATGTCGAGGAGCTTGGCGTCGCGATAGTAGCGCTCGACCGGCCAATCCTTGGTATAACCTGCGCCGCCGAGCGCTTGGACTGCTTCGTTAGCGACCTTCACCGCATTCTCCGATGCGAGGAGAATTGCACCCGCCGCATCGTGCCGCGTCGTCTTGCCCGCGTCGCACGCCTTGGCGACCTGATAAACGTAGGCGCGCGCCGAGTTCAGAGCGACATACATGTCGGCGACCTTGGCCTGCATGAGTTGGAATGAGCCGATTGGCTTCCCGAACTGCTTGCGATCGCGCACATAAGGCACGACCACGTCGAGGCAGGCCTGCATGATCCCGATCTGCATTCCGGCGAGGATGGTTCGCTCATAATCCAGGCCGCTCATCAGCACTGCGACGCCCTCATTCTCCTCGCCGAGGATGTTTTCGGGGGGAACGAAGCAATCGTCGAACACCAGCTCGGCCGTCGGCGAGCCGCGGATTCCGAGCTTGTCGACCTTCTGGCCGACCGAGAATCCGTCCATCTCCCTTTCGATGACGAATGCGGTAATCCCACGACTACCCTCGCCGGTCTTGGCATAGACCACGAGGGTCTCGGCTTCCGACCCATTGGTGATCCAGAATTTGGTCCCGTTGAGCCGATAGCCATTGCCGCTTTTCTCTGCCTTCAGCTTCATTCCCACGACGTCGCTGCCGGCGCCGGATTCACTCATTGCCAAGGCGCCGACATGCTCGCCGCTGATCAGTTTGGGCAGGTACTTCTGCTTCTGCTCCGGGTTCGCCCACCGGCGGATCTGGTTCACGCAGAGATTCGAGTGCGCTCCATAGCTGAGACCCACAGAGCCGGATGCCCGAGCGACCTCCTCTTGAGCGACAACGTGCTCGAGATACCCGAGCCCTAGGCCGCCCCATTCTTCCTCGACCGTGATCCCGTGCAGTCCGAGCTCACCCATCTGCGGCCAGAGATGACGGGGGAATTCGTCCGTTTCATCGATTTCAGCGGCGATGGGAGCGATCTTATCGGCTGCGAAACGTTGCGTCGTCTCGCGGATGGTATCGGCCATTTCGCCAAGGCCGAAATCGAGGCCGGTGTCGGACATTTGCGGTCTCCTGTTCGCGTGCGGCGCCTAGCACCCGCTTTGGCGTTTGAACAAGGCAGCCGGAAACCTTATGTGCGGCGCAACAATTCGTCATTGCGATCGAAGCGAAGAATCCAGTCTGGATTGCCGGATCATCTTCGGCTCCTCGCAATGACGGGACCAAGGAGCATCATATGGCCACCAATGCCTCAGACCCCATCGTCATTCTGTCCTACGCCCGCACACCGATGGGCAGTTTCCAGGGCGCCCTCTCCGGCGTGAGCGCGACCGAGCTTGGCGCGACCGCAGTCAAGGCCGCGGTCGAACGCGCCGGGATCAGCGGCGAGCAGGTCGACAAGGTGTTCATGGGCAATGTTCTCCCCGCCGGACTCGGCCAGGCGCCGGCGCGACAGGCGGCGATCGGCGCCGGCCTTCCCCGCTCGGCCGAAGCGGTCACGGTGAACAAGGTCTGCGGATCTGGCATGCAAGCTGCGATCTTCGCCCACGACATGCTGAACAGTGGCTCGGCCGACGTGATCGTCGCGGGCGGCATGGAGAGCATGTCCAATGCGCCCTTCCTTCTGAAGAAGCACCGCGCCGGCGCTCGGATCGGGCACGACCTCGTGCACGACCATATGATGCTTGATGGACTCGAGGACGCCTATGACGCGGGTCGCGCGATGGGCACTTTCGCCGAGGACGCAGCGCGCGAATATCAGTTCACTCGCGAGATGCAGGACGAATATGCGATCGAGAGCCTGAGGCGCGCGAACGATGCAATCACGAGCGGCAAGTTCAACAAGGAGGTGGTCCCGGTGACCGTCGCCACCCGCAAAGGCGAAGTGACGGTCGACATGGACGAGCAGCCCGGGAAGGGCAACCCCGAGAAGATCCCGCAGCTGAAGGCCGCATTCGCCAAGGACGGAACGATTACCGCGGCCACCAGCTCATCGATCAGCGACGGCGCTGCGGCGCTGGTGCTGACCCGCCAGAGCGTGGCCGACAAACTTGGCAAGACGCCGATCGCGCGCGTGGTCGCTCATGCCGCTCATGCCCATGAGCCGGAGAAGTTCACCTCAGCGCCCGTTCCGGCGATCCAGAAGGTGCTGGAGAAGGCAGGCTGGACCGTCGACGACGTCGACCTGTTCGAGGTCAACGAGGCTTTCGCCTGCGTCGCGATGATCGCCATGCGCGACATCGGCATCCCGCGCGAGAAGATCAATGTGAACGGCGGAGCGACCGCGCTCGGTCACCCGATCGGCGCCAGCGGCGCACGGATCACGACAACCCTGATCGCGGCGCTCCAGGATCGTGGATTGAAACGCGGCGTCGCGAGCTTGTGCATCGGCGGAGGCGAAGCGACGGCGATCGCGGTGGAGGTGGTCTAGGCCCGGACTCGCGGCTGACGCCCGACGGTGGTAAACGCCCCTCCCCTCTAACAGGGGAGACAGCTCATGCGTCTGATGATCAGCCTTGCCGCTCTCGCGGTCTGTGCGTACTCAAGTCAGACCCAGGGTCAGGCCGCCGCCGGCGACAGTGCCGCTCCCGCAGCGGCTGCGGCTCCAGCTGCTGCTCCAGCTACGTTTCAGCTTAATGAAACGACCTGGACGTTCACTCGGAATGGAAAGAACGTCAAGGAATCGATCGACGCCAAGGGCAATTACATTGCCAATGCTACCGACGGGACGCACGTCGATCACGGCACAGCTGTGATGAAGGCCGACAAGGCCTGCTTCGACAGCGCGATGGATAAGGAAGGCGAAGTCTGCTGGACGACCAAGTCAGTCGAGATCGGTCAGTCGATGGATACGGTCAGCGACAAGGGTGAGAAATTGACGGTGACCCGCGTCGTCTACACTCCGATGAAAATGCCTAAGTAAAGAAGGCGGGAGGCACCTACTTCTTCCCCGCGTACGCCTGGCATTCCAGCTCGATCAGCGCGCCGAGCGCGAGGCCGCTGGCTCCGAACGCGCTCCGGGCCGGGCGCTTTCCTTCGGGGAAATAGGTCACATAGACTTTGTTCATGGCCGGCCAGTCGGCCATGTCCTTGAGCATCACGGTGCAATGGAAGACGTCCGTGTAGCCGAGCCCGGCGCGCTTCAGGATTGCGCCGACATTCTCCAGTGCCTGCTTCGTCTGCGCCTCGATGCCGTCGGGCAGCTTGCCGTCCGTTCCAACACCGAGCTGGCCCGAGAGGTAGAGCACATCGCCGACCCGTACTGCGTCAGAGAAGGGCAGCGGCTGGCCGTTGAGGCTAGGCTTGCCGAGATGCTCGACTGCTGGGCGGGTTTGGGCGTCTGCGCCGCTGCTCATCATCAGAACTCCGGTTGCGATTGCCAGAATGACTTTCATCTGCGCCCCCTTCGTTGCGTCAGTCCACTACCTCATTCTCGGCGACACCCCAGATGTCGGCCGTGCGGATATAGCCTTCTCGTCTCCCGAACTCGACATGGCACCAGCCCGAGCCGCAATGGTCGATACGGCCGACGCTGCCCTGCTCCGCGAGGTAGCGGATCCTTGCGCCTTCGTTCGGCTTAATGCGCACGGCGATCGGATTTCCTTGCTTCACGATGGCCGTGCGGCGGTCGCTCAATAAGCTCACCAGCATCCAGCCCTGCGTCCCATCGGGGTCCTGAATGAGGCGCCAGGTATCGTACTTCTTGACCACGCGCACTGGCAGGTCCCGGCGCTGATAGAGCCAGATGGCGGGATAGTTCTTGCCGGGGCCGGTGCGGGTCATCGCCTGCCCCGAAGCGATGGAGGCCCAATAAGGCGGCTTCTTTTCCTGTGCTGCCGCGGGCGATGCGGAGGCGATCAGACAGACGACAAAAAATCCACCCCGGAACGGGGAGGTGGCAGCCGAAGGCTGACGGAGGGGTCGACCCCACCACCGTTGCGCTGCGCTTGCGGTCCCCCTCCCAGTTCCGGGGAGGATTTTAGTCAGACGCACTACGCCCCCGTCAGGATCCTATCGACAAGCTGCTTCACGGTCGGAATGAAACCGTTCGAATAAAAGGGGTCGCTTTTGAAGCGGAACGCCGAGTGACCTGCGAACATCAAATTGTGCTCGACTGGTCCGCCATGGGCGATTTCCTGCAGCGTCTTCTGGATGCAGAAGCTGCGCGGGTCCGCGAGCCGGCCGGTGGAATTCTTCTCATTGTCCGCCCATGACGAGAAAGCGCATTGGCTGAGGCAACCCATGCATTCGGCCTGGTCCTTGCGGATATGCTTTTCCTCGTCCGGATTGACAAAAATGAGCGTGTCGTCGGGCGACTTCATCGCATTGGTGTAGCCGCGCGCATACCACTCTCGCGCATGCTGCAGGTCGCCCTTGGTGACCCAAAAGTTTTTCTTCTTGCCGACTCCGACATCGAGCTCGAAATGGTGATCGCCAATCGGCTCCTTGGTGAAGGCGATCTGGCGTTCGCTGCGCGCCTCGAGGTTGCGCAGGAACGGATTACGGACCGCCGATGAATAGAAGCCCGTTGGCGAGAAGCGATGCAAGAGCACGTCGCCATCTTCCAGCGTCAGCAGCTTCGCCTTCCATTCGGGCGGGATCGGGCTTTCCTGCGTCAGGAGCGGTCGAGTTCCGAATTGGAAGACGATCTGCCCCAGCTCGGGATTGTCGATCCAGTCCGCCCACTCGTCGAGGCGCCAAACGCCGCCCGCCATGACGATAGGAAGCGTGTCGGGAAGACCTTCCTCCCGCATCGTCGCGCGCAAGTCTTTCACCCGCGGATAGGGGTCCTGAGGCTTCCTCGGGTCCTCCGCATTCGAAAGTCCGTTGTGCCCGCCGGCAAGCCAAGGGTCCTCGTAAACGACCGCGGCCAGCCATTCGGCGGCTTTGTGATAGGCCCGCTTCCAAAGCGCCCGAAACGCACGCGCCGAACTGATAATGGGCAGATAATTGACACCGTACGAAGCCGCGATTTCGCTTAACCGGTACGGCATTCCGGCGCCGCACGTGACTCCCGTGACGATCCCTTTGGTGCGTTCGAGAACGCCGTGGAGGACGCGCTGTGCGCCGCCCATTTCCCACAGCACGTTGATGTTGATTGCGCCCTTGCCACTGGCGATATCATAGGCGCGCTGCACCTGGGCGACCGCACCATCGATCGCAAATTTGATCAGCTCTTCATGTCGCTCGCGGCGGGTCAGACCCTCATAGATTTGCGGGATGATCCGGCCTTCAGGATCGTAACTGTCGGCGTTGACCGCGGAGACGGTGCCGATGCCCCCCGCTGCCGCCCAGGCGCCGGAGCTCGCATGATTCGTCGCGGACACACCCTTGCCGCCTTCGATCAAAGGCCAGACCTCGCGTCCGCCGTACAGAATGGGCTTGAGGCCCTTGAACAACATCCGTCTCCCAGCGCAGCGTGCGCTACTCCCGGCGCTCATATAGGGGCGCTTGCATTTCAATGCGCGAAAAAAGTGACCCCGTTTGCGGTCCTAGCAATAGTTGCTTGCCGCGGCGCCTCCCAGCACGGCGCCGATCGCTCCTCCGATGATGGCGCCCTCCGCCGTATTATCGTGATGGTGATGGTAGCCGTAGTAGCCGTAGTGGCCGCCGCCCGCGGCGACGCTGCCTACCGCCGCTCCCGCAAGCCCGCCTGCCAGAGCTCCCGCGGCCGGGTTGCCGCACCGGTAGCCATAGTAATGCGAAGCATAGCCATAGCCCGGATAACCGTGGGGTGGATAACCGTAGGCGGGGTACCCATGGGTGGGGTACCCATAGGCTGGATAACCGTAGCCCGGGTAGCCATAGGCTGGGTAACCGTAGGCTGGGTAACCGTAGGCTGGGTAACCGTAGGCTGGGTAACCGTAGGCCGGGTATGCGTAGCCGTAAGGATACGGAGCGTAGCCTCCATAGCCGTATCCAGGATAGCCGATGGCATAGGTACGGACATAACGCGGGTAATACCCATAACCGTAGCCATAATTCGGATAGGCGGAACGAAAGCCGTAAGCGTATCGCGGATAAGCGTAGCGATAGCCGTGGCCATGCACATGCGCATGGCCGGCCCGGTGATAATGCTGGCCGTTGTACCAGACCCGAGCCTCGGCCGTGGCTGGGAACGTCAGTACCAAAAGTGCTGACAGTGAAAATGTGGGAATCTTAAGCATCGAAACAGCTCCTCGCTTCTGAGGTGCGGTCGCACGAGACTCGCGGCCGTTTCGGTGAACCCCGCTGCTCCCTTTGAGCTGTCCAATTGCTGAACGCCGTTACGGCGGTTCAACGACTCATTGAATAATCGAGTGCGATGTCGACGGCGGGGGCCGATTGCGTGATCCGTCCTACCGAGATGTAGTCGACCCCGCTCTCCGCAATTGTACGGATCGTCTCCAGCGTCACACCGCCCGAGGCTTCGAGCGGCGCGCGGCCGGCGACCAACGTCACTGCTTCGCGCAGCACCGGCGGCGGCATGTTGTCGAGGAGAAGCCGGTCGGCGCCCGCCGCGAGCGCCGGCTCGATTTGGTCAACCCGATCGACCTCGACCTGAATTGGCAATCCCACGTTCGCGGCCTTGGCGCGCTGGACTGCTTCGCCCACACCGCCGCAGACTGCGACATGGTTATCCTTGATGAGAACACCGTCATCGAGCCGCATGCGATGGTTCTCCGCCCCGCCCATCCGCGCTGCATATTTTTCAAGCACCCGAAGGCCGGGGATGGTCTTGCGGGTGTCGAGCAGCGTCGCGCCCGTACCGGCCATCGCATCGACATAGCGGCGGGTCAGCGTCGCGATGCCGGATAGATGCTGCAGCGAATTGAGAGCCGATCGCTCCGCGCCAAGCATCGCGCGGGCATTCCCTTCAAGGCGCATCAGGCCGTTGCCGGCATCGGCCTGATCGCCGTCATCGGCCAGCCGCTCAATCCGAATGTCCTGATCGAGCGCTCGAAAGAATGCCTCTGCGATCTCCAGGCCAGCAATCACGATGGACTGGCGGCAATTCATCTCCGCCGTAAAGCGCGCGTCTGCGGCAATGGTCGCGCTCGAAGTCACATCGCCGCCCCTGCCGAGATCTTCGGCGAGGACTCGAGCGACGAAGTCGTCGAGGTCAAAATCCTCGGGTAACGCCATGCACGGGCTCTAGGCGAGCGGTACCACGGACGACAAGTTCAGTGCGCTGGCTCCTCGGTTTTGATGATTCGCCAGCGCCCGTCCTGCCACTGGTAGCGCTCCGCGTCGGCCGGCTGGAAAGCGTTGTCTTTCCAAGCGTTGACCGTCACCGTCACGCAGCCCTTGTCGATGTCGATGGTATTGAAGCTCTGTTCCTGCTCGCGAAGGCGCGTCGAGGTCGCAGTGCCGGCCTGAATCACCAGCGCGCCACCCGCCCGCGTGACGAGGTCGCTCGCGTGATGGGTTGCCGCATGATGAGCGTGGCCCGCTAGAAGTAAGTCGACTCCCGCGCCCTCA
Organism: Pseudomonadota bacterium; assembly: GCA_046731515.1. Lineage (GTDB taxonomy): Bacteria > Pseudomonadota > Alphaproteobacteria > Sphingomonadales > Sphingomonadaceae > Sphingomicrobium. The sequence continues at coordinate 24,703 of JBKPLG010000043.1, forward strand.
ATCGCGTCCAACGCCAGCTCCTGACCGCCGATCGCCCTCTCAACCGATTCTCCGACTGGAATTGCGAACAGCGGATGATGGGTCACCAACACTCGAACGGCCTCCGGGTCGGTGCGGACAAAGGTCTCGCGGATGAACTCGACCTGCTCCTTGTTGATCCGCCCATCCTTGAAGGTCAGCGACCGCGCTGTGTTGATGCCGAGGACGGCGACTCCCGGAAGTTCGATGAACGGACAGAGTGTTTCGTCGATAAAGCGGCGATAACGAGTGAGAGGGGACAGAAACCGGCGGAGCACGTCGTAGAGAGGGACATCGTGATTGCCCGGGACGCCGAGCACTTCATGGCCCTTGTCGCGCAATATTTCGAGGAAGCGGCAAGCATCCTTGAATTGTTCGGTTCGCGCGCGCTGGGTGAAATCGCCGCTGATCACGACGAGATGAGGTTTCAGCGCATCGATGCTCTGTTCGACGGCTTCCACCAAATCTTCGTCATGCGCACCAAAATGCAGATCGGACAGATGGACGAGGCGAGTCATGACTTTGCCGAGAACGCATCGACTCTGCGTGAGTTCAGCAATTCACCGCACGGTTGTTTCGTCAGAAGTTCATGAAGATGAGCAGCTTGACGTCGATTCCGAAACCTTCGGCGCGCTTCTGCTCGATGAAATTCGGGATGTCCGCGCGGGAGACGAAATGAACGTTGATGTCCTCGTGCTCGTCCCCGCCACCCTGTCCGATCTTCCGCACGCCATGGGCCCGTATCAGAGTGAAGCTCTCCGACAGCATGCCGGGTGAGGCATAGAAATCCCCGAGCCGCTCAACGCGCTCGGCGGTAAAGCCGGTCTCTTCCTCCAGCTCCTTGATCGCGGTCGTCTCAGCAGTCGCATTTGGATCATCGTCCCCGATCAGACCCGCGGGCAACTCAAGACAGCGGCAGTCGGGAGCTACTCGCGGCTGGTCGATCAGGATGACCTTGCCTTCATATTCCGCGAGGATCACGACCGCTGTTATATCGTTGGCTCGGCTCGCATATTCCCAATTGCCGCGCTTTAGCGCTCGGACATATTTGCCTGCCCACATCACCTCGGGCGAAGGGAGGTCGTCGAGGTTCATAGCTCGATCAGCTTGTCCGGAATCTCGTTGGTGTCCGTCGCCGAGCGCGGGAAATGTTCGGCCAGAACCGCACCGACCTGCCGGACAGCGGCGACCATTCCATCGGCAACCCTACCCTCGCGCACATCAGTCAGCAGGACTGCCATGGCTTCGCCCCAGGTTTCGGGACTCGTGACCTTGGTGATCGCTTCGTCGGCTACGATTTCCGCGCGTCGCTCAGCCATCGACAAATAGATGAGGACGCCAGTGCGGCCGACCGTTCGTCGTTCAGCGGCGGCCTTGAACAGCGCAATCGCGCGGCGCCGTACCCGACGATGCTTGGTCGCCGCGGGAGTAAGCGCCAATCGCAACGGCATCCATTTCAGGATCAGCACGGCAATAGTGAACTTGAGCGCCGCGAAGAACATCAGCAGCGTCAGCAGCTGTCCGAGGGTGGGCTCGGGTTGCCATCCGCCAAGCAGGAAATCGTACCACCAGACGAGAGCGGTCGGCCGCCAGGCGGCCCAGGCCAGCACAGCAAACAGCGGCACCAGCGCCCAGTGGAGTGCGACGTCGTGATAGGCATCGCTGATCGGCGTCGCAATCGTGACGATCTCGCCGTCTGACTGCGCCTCAGCAGCGGCGATAGCGCTGCTGACCTTGTCGTGATCGGCTTCGGAAAGCTGCGTCACCACGAGCCGCCCGCTCCTCCGCCGCCGAACGAGCCGCCGCCGCCCGAGAAGCCGCCCCCTCCGCCCCATCCTCCGCCGCCCCACGAGCCGCCACCCCACGAACCGCCGCCCCAAGAGCCTCCGCGCGAACCGCGACTGAGCTCATTAAGGCCCCACAAGACGATCCATGGACTAATTCCGCCCGACCGCGGGCGGTACCGTCGGCCAACCGCGCGGCGAGACACCGCACCGATGATGAACAGGATGATGATCATCCAGAAAATCACCGGCAAGATTCCGGGACTCGCGTTCCGACGCTGCTTCTGCGCTTGCTCGGCTTGCACCACGTTCTTTTGAGCCTCGTCGGGTGGAAGGCTCATCTGTTTGATGATGGCATCGGCACCGGCTTCGATCCCTCCGCCATAATCCGGTGGGCTCTGCTTGAAGCGCGGAAGGATGGCCTCCCGAGTAATCACCCCCGCCATGGCATCGGTAAGGAACCCGCCGGCACCATATCCAGTGGCAACCCAGACCTTTCGTTCATTGGGAGCGACGAGCAAGATCACGCCATCGCTCTTGCCCTTTTGGCCGATGCCCCAAGCGCGGCCGAGCCGATAGGCGTAATCCTCGATCGGATACCCCTGAAGTGTCGGTACGGTTGCGATCACGAACTGACGGCCAGTTTGCGCCTCGAGCGCTTCCGATTTGCTGGTGAGATCGACCACCTGTTCCGGCCGCAGAAGATGAGCATCGTCGACGACGCGGCCGGTTAGCTTGGGAAAGGTCTGGGCCGATACCGGCGCCGCCAGCATCAGAAGCAGCGTCATGGCGAGCGCAGCGAAACACTCCAATAACCGATTATGGATCGCCACGTCGCTGCGCTCCTCGCGATGACGGAGTGGAGCGTGGGTCACCCCGCGGTGTTAAAGTCGACCTTGGGCGCTTCCTGCGCTGCGGCCGCTGCCTCGAACGGCACCTTCGGCTTGGCGCCGTAAAAGATTTTCGCGCCAATCGCGTCCGGGAAGGTGCGGATCCGAGTGTTATAGGAGCGAACCGCTTCGTTATAATCGCGCCGCGACGCATTGATGCGATTTTCGCTGCCCTCCAGCTGATCCTGTAGCGCGAGGAAGTTCTGGTTCGATTTGAGATCCGGATAAGCTTCGAACGTTGCGAGGAGGCGGCCGAGCGAGCCGCCGAGCTGGGTTTGTGCATCCGCGAACGCCTTGACCTTCGCTGGGTCGCTGAGATCGGCTCCGTTCAACTGAATGCTTGTCGCCTTGGCTCGAGCATTGGTCACTTCGGTCAACACCGTCCGTTCCTGCTGCGCGTAGCCCTTCACCGTATTGACGAGGTTGGGGATGAGATCAGCGCGACGTTGGTAATCGGCCTGCAAATTCCCCCAAGCGGCGTTGACCTGCTCTTCTGCCGTTGGGACCGTGTTCAAGCCACAGCCTGCGAGGCTCACCGCGACGAGCGGTGCAAGCAAACCGAAACGGCGAAGTGCGATCATCTCATGTCCCCTCGATCAGGTTACGTGGGCGCATAATTAGATACACGGTCGTTCTGTTTCAATATGCTGTCTTAACTCAGCAACACAGCGGCGTTCTGCTTTCAATCGACGGGAAGAGCGCTACTGTCGACGATCCGATGCAGCAGGGAGTGACTCATGCTCCAAGAATTCCGCGCCTTCATCGCCCGCGGCAACGTCCTCGATCTTGCGGTTGCAGTCATCATCGGCGCCGCCTTCGCGACAATCACGACGAGCCTTACCGGAGACATCATTATGCCGGTCGTCGGCAAGATCTTCGGCGGGCTCGATTTTTCGAGCTATTTCTTGCTGCTCGGCCCAGTGCCAGAGGGCTATCACGGTTCGCTCACCAGCTATGCGGACCTCAAGAAAGCCGGAGCGCCGGTGCTCGGCTGGGGTCAGTTCGTGACCGTCGTCATCAATTTCCTGATCCTCGCGTTCGTCATCTTTCTGCTGGTTCGCTGGGCGAACAAGCTGATCCGGACACAAGAGCAGGAAGGCGCTCCGACGGAGGTCGATCTCCTCACGGAGATCCGCGATGAATTGAGGAAGCGCCCATAAATCCTCCCCGGGGGAGGATCTACTTCGGCTTACCGCTGAATCCCGCTTCCTTGCGCAGAGCGTCTCCGTCGAGCAGCGCTCCATCCAACACGACCGCGTCGACGTGACGGAGGTCGCCGATATTCTTTTCAGGATCGCCGTCGACGAGCAGCAGGTCGGCTTCCTTTCCGACCTTAATCGAGCCGGTGCGATCGTCGGCGTGAACGTTCCGCGCCGCGACGACCGTTGCGCTGGCGAGCGCCTCGGCTGGCGTCATCCCGCCCTGGACGTACAGCTCAAGCTCGCGCACAAGTTCGAGCCCGAAGCCGTCCGTCCCAGCGACGATCGGAACCCCCGCTTTGTGCATCGTGCCCACGTAATCGACCATGTGGTTGAAACTCGCCTTTGCATCTGCCCGGGTCATTCCTTCGAGCAGCGGCAAGCCGCCGGATTTGAAGCCGCGCTCCATGGCGGGCGGGAGCGTTCCGATGAACGCGGTGTATTCGGGGGCAACGGTCCCGGCTTCCTGAGTGAGGACGCTTTCGACCACCACCAGAGTGGGATCAACGACGATGTGCTTGCCGGCAAGAATCGCGATCACCGACTTGGTCGGCTCGGCAGCAAAGTCGACGTCTTTGAAATATTTGCCCGGGCCAAGCATCCGCATCGTCGTGTTCGACTTGGCGACCACCTCGTCGGGCATAGCCTGCATTGTGGCGAAGTAGATGTGGGTGATTTCGTCATAGCCGGAGTTAACGGCATCCAGAGTCCGCATCCCGGCGGGGATATGGCCATGCACATGCAGCCCCAGTTCGTGCGCGAGTTTCGCCGCTGGAGGAATCCACGCGGGGTTCATCGAAGTGTAGAATTTGACGCCCGTCATTCCCGCGTCCTTGATCTTGCGGACTGCGGCGAGTGTCTCTTCGAGACTCGAGACAGTGATGCTCCCCTGCGCGGCCAGCGGACCTTTCCGATCGATGATAACCGAGGTGAAGGCTTCAGGCGCGACGAGCGTCCCTTCGCTGCGTCGCTTCTTCTGCGACTGTGCGAGCTCGATCGGTCCGCCCGGGTTGCGAATGGACGTCACTCCCAGCGCGACTTCCGCGATCGCTCCGAAATCGTCGGCAAGATGCATGTGGCTGTCCCACAGGCCGGGAACGAGCGTCTTGCCCGTTCCGTCGATCACGCGTGATCCGTCGGTGAGCTTGGGAAGCATCATTCCGACCATCTGGATCTTGCCGTCCGACACGACGACATTCTGGCCCTCAACGAAGCGCTGGTTATCCGCGTCGTAGATCTTGACGTTCCTGAACAGGATCGGATTGCGGGCATCCGCAGTGAACAAGCGCTTCGCAGCGGCGGGAGCGAGCTCCGCGATCGCCGCTTCCTGCGCGGCGATGATGGTCTTGAGGTTGCTCTCATACCCGGCCGGAAGAATGCCCAGGCCCGTGTGGAAGCCGAAGAGCTTGCCCTTTTCGTCGAGCCATACCGGCAACGGCGTCTGATTGGTCCCTTTGAGGAAAAAGAGGCGGATGGCCTTCTTTCCGGCGGGCCCGGAGACGTTAAGGCTCTTAGACGAAGGCTCGAAGTAACCACGACCCGACGGCAGTAGGGCGAGGCCTTTGTCGCCTGCCCGGAGGAAAGACGTCGCGCCCGCTTCATTGGCCAGAAGGGTGCCGCCATAAGGGAGGTACATCGCCTGGCCGGCAGGCGCTTCACCCTGGTCGACCGGCGTCTTCCAGCGGGCAATCGCCTGATCGATTGCAAATGTTTCAGCTGAATCGCCGCTCGGCGTCACTCCTCGCACTGTCACACTGATAGGAGTTCCAGCCTGGTCGAATTTGATGACCTCGTCCTGCTCGAAGACCAGACCGCGCAACAGGATGGACTCCCGATAGGCAACGCTCCCGTCCGGTAGCGTCCATCGCCATTCGTCGCCATGCTTTCCGGCCTCCGAAACCACGACGAAGTGATCGGCATTTGGCGGCGGAACGAGGAGCTGTTCCTTTGGCGTCGGAGCGGCCATCGCAACGGAAGCGCTGGCGGCCAGCAGTGCGGCAAAAATCATGCGGCGCATGTCGGTATCCCCGGAAGAGACGAGGCTGACCACTGGCAAGTCGAGCGGCGAATCGCAACCGCCGCTTCGACGAGCGGCATTAAGTCACTGCAAGCGGATCAGCGTCTCCGGGATCTTGGTCGAGCCAGGACCGACATCCCAATGGACCTGACGGCCGAACGGATTGGCGGCGGCTCCATCCTCGCTGTTGTTGGTCAGGATCTCGCCGTCAGTGATCACCGTTAGCCGCCCTTGGGCGCGTCACACGGGCCCGCCCTTCATTTCGTTTGCAGCTGCTGCCCCGGCGCGCGCAGCCAAGGGTCCGGATCCGCCGGTCATCGCCGGAGCCGTGACCAGAACTGCGCCGTCGGTCCTGCGACGGATCGCGATGAAGGGGATGACGAAGTCGTTGTCCGGTAGCGCTGGGAAGAGAAAGTCCTGCGTCGCCCGCCCCTCGAGATGATAATCGACGTCGAACACGCCGTTCCCACGGTACCTCACCGAGCGCCAGCCGGCATATTTCATCAGCTTGGCCGCGAAAGCTCGGTTGGATTCATCGTCGAGCCCGGGGAGGCCGAAGGCTTTCGCCATCTCCTCATTTTCCTTGCGCTTCTCGGCCATGCGCTTTTCATACTCGGCCTTCTGGGTCGCGATTTGGGTGGGCGTGCACGGGGTTTTCTCAGTCTCCCCACCCGTTCCTATCTTCGAGCAGTCCGCCTTGTCGTCGCTCCATGGTTCGCCCTTGTCCGCATCCGGCGGAAGCTGCAGGACGATTTCGCCGCGATAGTCGAGGACGAATGATCCATCCTTCCGCAGCGTGAGATCGGACACAAACTTGCCCGGACCCCACAAGCAGCCGGTCAGCAGCAGTATTGCGGCGGCCACGAACAAGCGCTTGGACCAATGATGCATGAAAACCCCCTCGGGCCGGTTTACCGGATCGGAACGGAGGCGGAAAGAGAAGTGGGGGACTTCTGTTGCCCGGCGTCCCCCGTGCCGCTGGAATCCCCTTCTGTTGCCCGGTGGGGTCCGACCGCGCTTATGTCACCTAACTTAAACCCGTGAGGGCGTCAGTTAGGCAGCAATAGCGAGCGCCTCGTTA
>JBKPLG010000044.1:0-11959 GCA_046731515.1 Pseudomonadota bacterium
CGGCATACGAGATTAATCGGTACGTCTCGTGGGCTCGGAGATGTGTATAAGAGACAGGTGCCCGTCATCATCCATCCGGAAGCGAGGGCGATCCTCGAACATTATTATCGCGATCGTCCCGGTGGATTGAACGATGCGCGCCTTCGAATGGCTCGGGTGCCGCAAGGAGCCGAGTTAATCTCCAATCCCTATTCAAGCGCTCCCGGGGTGAAGATCGGCAACGTTTATATTCTCGCCGGAGTGCCAAACATCGCTGCGAGCATGCTTGAGGCTTTAAGCGGCAAGCTGGAAGGCGGCCGACCGATCGTGTCAGTTACCGTCGGCGCGCGCACGGCGGAAAGCGAGGTCGCCGATCTGTTGCGCGAGACGGAAGCCGCAAATCCGGGTGTGGCGATCGGCAGCTATCCCTTTTTCAAGGATGGACGCTTCGGCGCCAATTTCGTGATCCGGTCCGAAGATGCGGAATTGGCGCGTATGACCGGCGAGGACCTTGCCGAGCGCCTTCGGGCGGCCGGCCACGACCCTGTCGCAGGCGGGATTTAACTCCTTCCCTTGCATCCTGCAGCCTTGCCGGCGGAGCAAGCTTCGGCTCCGATCATAGGAGGTTGTATTCGCAGCTATTCCCAGGGCTAGGAGGAACCGGTAAGTCATCGACGCCGATCCTCGGGGGGAGGCGTGGCGTGGCGGACGATCCTGGTCAGACAACATTGTTCCTGAGCTATGCGCACAATGACCATGCGCAGGCGCAGCGGCTCGCGCGAGCGCTGGAGCGCTGCGGCTACACCGTATGGTGGGATGCCCTGATCGAGGGCGGTACACGATACGCCACCACCATCAATGAAGCCTTGGAAGCGGCAGACGCAGTGGTTGTCCTGTGGTCGAAGCAGTCGATCCAGTCCGACTGGGTGCGCGATGAAGCTGCGCTAGGCCGCGAGCGCCAACGGCTCGTGCCGCTTTCGCTCGACGGCAGTCGCCCTCCGCTCGGCTTTCGGCAAATCCAGGTGATCGACATTTCAGGCTGGCGAGGCCGCGCGGATGCGCCGCAGATCGATGCCATTCGCCGAGCGATCGCGTCGGCATTGGGCCATGAGCCACCTCCACCAGCCATCACGCCGCGCTTTACGCGGCGTCAGGCCGCCATGGGCGGGGCCGCGGTTGTGACCGTCGCAGCCGTTGCAGGCGGGGGTTTGCTGGCCTGGGATTCGGGCCTGTTCGGGGGAGCTGGCGCCCGCACCCGAAGCATCGCGGTGCTGCCGTTCAAGAATTTCACCGGCGATCCGAACCAAGCCTATCTGGCCGAAGGACTAACGGAGGAAATCCGTTCGGCACTTGCGCGCAACCTAGGCTTGTTGGTGCTGGCCGCAACATCGTCCAAGTCGGCGAGCGAGATGGAGGGGGACGCCATTGCGATCGCACGCAAGCTCGGCGTTGCCTATTTGCTCGAAGGGTCGGTTCAGCGCTCAGGCGAAGTCGTCGGCGTCGCTACCAATCTCACCAACGGCAAGACAGGCTTCAGCGAGTGGTCGCAAAAAGTCGAGCGTCCGCTTGGCGACATCTTCGCTTTTGAAAGCGAGATCGCGAGGACCGTTTCGCGCGCGATGTCCGTGCAAATGGCAACCGACGTACCGGCCCCTGGGGGTACTCGCAACGTCAAAGCGTATGAGGCTTATCTGCGCGGGCGTGCGCTCTACAATCTCGCGAAGGACGAGGAAACGGACCGCCAGGCGCGGGCGAATTACGAGTTGGCGGTTGCCGCTGACCCGAATTTTGCGCTGGCGCACGCCGGTCTGTCCCGAGTGCTGTCGTCGATCGCCGCCAGCGAGGCCAGCGCAAGCGAGCTGAAGTCGCTTTACACCGGAGCGATTGCGGAGGCGCGGCGCGCGATCGAGCTGGCGCCGACCTTGGCCGAGGGTCACCTCGCGCTCGGCTATGCGTTGTTCACCGGGGAGCTCGATGTCCGCGGAGCACGCCCGTCTTACGATATGGCTTATCGCTACGGTCGTGGCGATGCCGACATCGTGCTACTCTACGCGCTCTACGCGGTGCGGGCGCGCCGGTTCGTCGAAGCCCGCACGGCGATCGAACGAGCACTGGCCCTTGATCCACTCAACCCGCGCACCTGGCGTGCGGCGGGCTCGATCGACCTTGCCTCCGGGCGACCAAAACAAGCGATTGGCCGTTACGATAAGGCGCTGCAGCTCAATCCAGCCATGTCCAATGCTCATGCGTTGAAAGGCTATGCCCTGATCCAGCTAAAGCGTTGGGCTGAGGCCAAGGCATCGCTCGAGCAGGAGCCGAGCGCAATGTTCCGTCTGACCGGCCTTGCCATCGTTGGCCAGAAAACCTCCGATCAAGCGCTCGCCGAAAAAAGCTACAAGCAACTCGTTGCCGATTTGGGCGATGCGGCGCTTTACCAACAGGCGCAGGTCTTGTCGCAATGGGGCCGGACCGGCGAGGCGCTCGACCGGTTGGAGCGCGCTCGATCGGTCGGCGATTCGGGCCTGATTGCACTTGCCTCGGACCCGTTCATGACCCCGCTGATGAAAGATCCCCGATACCGCGCGCTGGAACGCTCGATCGGCTTTGCATAAGCGGGGCTATCGTTTCGACGGAATTCGTGACACCTTGCATCTCCACCAACGAAGGAGGCCGATATGGTGACCGAATGGACCGGACTGGGCCCCGAAGACGAAGAAAATGAAGAAGATGAAGAGGAGGATCGCGGTAATCCGGACGATCGCGGCAACCCCGACGACCGCGGCAATCCGGATGATCGCGGAAATCCGGACGACCGTTAGCGCATCTCGCTAATCGACGGGTCGGCGGCCATCGCGCGAGCGATCCAGTCGCGGAAGTGGTCGTGGTCAATGCGGGTATAAACACCGGCGCTATTCTCGCGATAGCAGCCCTTGCCCCAGCTCACGATTCCGACGAGCTCCGGAGTATCCCCCTCCAGCACTAGCGGGCCGCCGCTGTCGCCGGTGCAAGTGTCAGCGTCATCGCCGGGCGTGCGGCCCGTCGCGCAGAGCTGATAATCCTGAATCTGGCCGTCATATTGCGGGTAGTTGGCGCAATCGGCGGTGACCAGGTCGACCGCCGTCAATTCGGATTGGAAGCCCTTATTCTTGCCCGCTTCCAGCTGGCCCCATCCAGTGGCGAAAACTTCCATTCCCGGCCCGAGCGGCGGGCCGTCGTAAAGTGGGATGGGCTCGATCGGGCCCGCATTTTCCACGTTCGTAAGATCGTCGGCAACGTAATGGACCAGCGCGATATCGTAGAGATGGTTCGGGTCATCGAAGTCCGCGTGGCGGACCATGCGATCGATGAGGTAGGTCGCGCCTTCGTCATTATCGATATAGTCGGCGCCGAGTCGGACGCGGTGGCGGTTTTTGATTCTCTCCTGGTTGATGCAATGGGCGGCGGTCAGGACCCAACCTCGCGCGATCAGCGATCCGCCGCATTTGTGGGCGAGATCCCAGGCTTCGCGATTTTCGAGCTGTTCTTGGCTCCAGCCTTCAAAGGAGGAGTAGATCTCGGCCTGCCAGGGGCTCGCACCCGTTTCGACCTCCGGTCCGGAAGCTTCCTGTTCTGACGTGTCCTGTTCGGGCGCTTCCTGAGCGGCGACTGCGGCTGTGGCGCCAATCACAAGGCTCAGCGCGAGCATCTTGATTGGCAGACGCATCGGCATTCCCCCTCGAAACAGCGATTATGCCACGGCCATCGACCGCCGCACAATGTGGCTCGCTAGGGTGCGTCGATTATAATTTTCAGATTCCTCGGCGCAGCTACTTCTGCTCTGCCGGCAGCGGCAGCGATGCCTGGCCGAACAGATAGCGCCATCCATTGGGCGTACGGACATAGGTGTCGCTGAACCAGAGCGTGCGTTCGAGCCGCTTGCCGTCGGTGGTTCCTTTCAACTTGAGCTTTGCCGTGACAATGGCGGCATCGCCGGCGACGACGACGGACTGGCTGCCTTCCTCTTCGTCCTAAAGCTCATAGGAGATGGCTTTGCTTCGTGCCGTGCCAAGGAGCTCGTCGCGACTGATCTTCTTGCCGGTGCCGAGGACGAGCTGGAATTGCGGATGGAGGATCCGGTCCATTGCGTCCGCATCGTTCCGCTTCACAGCGGCTTGATAGGTTCGGTCGAGTTCCGTCACGATCGTCGCATCGGTTGGCGGAGCGCTTAGAGCTGCTGCCGCGACCATCAAAAAGCTAATCATTCGGATCACCCCCAACTAAGCCTCGAGTTTCGCAGCCTGTAATGCTGCAGGCGCCATCGTGAAACCAAGATTTGACCAAGCTGTTCGTTTGGGCGCACCGACGGCTCCATCCCCCTAACTGGCAGGGGTTGTAGCGGCGAGCAGCGAAGGTGGCGTTCTCAATAACAATTCGCTTAGTTCTGTGGTAATTAACCGTGCCGTCGTTCGTTCGCGCACTGGCGACTGAGAAGCCGCTCATTTGAGGAGGTCGATCATGCGTCAAATAGCCGCGCTCCTAGTCGGGTCGCTCGCTTTGATGGTTCCCCAGAAGTCGCCCGCGAGACAAATTTCCACAGCCTTTGATCCGGGCAATTTTTCGAATCCACTCACCATCGACAACCCGCTGCTGCCGCTTATTCCTGGTGCGACTCTTGTCTATCGCTCGGTGACTCCGGACGGATGCGAACGGAACGTCGTCACCGTAACCAACGACACGAAGAATATCGCGGCGGGAGTGACCGCCAGGCCAGTCCACGACGTGGTATTTGCCGGCGAATGCGGCGGCCCGCTGACGCTCGCCGAGGACACATTCGACTGGTTCGCTCAGGATAATGACGGGAACGTCTGGTACCTTGGAGAGGACACAAAGGAATGCGACGAGAATGGTTGCGTCCAGGACCCGGGCTCATGGGAGGCTGGGGCTGACGTCTCGCACATCGGCTCGCTGGGAAGGGCGGGGATCATCATGCTCGCCCATCCCCGCATGGGCGACCATTACCAGCAGGAATTTTACAAAGACCACGCAGAGGATCAGGGGAGTGTCATCGGTGTCGATGTTGATGTGACGCTGAGGCGCCCCGATGCGATCCGGAGGCTCTTCCACCATTGCCTGGAAACCAAAGAGCGGAGCACGATCGAGCCCGGTTCGGTCGCACACAAATTCTACTGCCCGAATATCGGTATGGTCGCCGAGGAGGACGTTTCGCGCGGCCGGGTGCGCTCGGAGTTGGTCGACCGCACGGCGCCCGCGCTTGAGTTCCGCAAGGTTCACTAGCTGGCCGACGCATCGCGTCCGAATGCGGATAATCGCGAAGGGGACTTAGGCTGTTCTGTGGAGCGGGTAACGGGAATCGAACCCGTGCGTTCAGCTTGGGAAGCTGACAGGCTACCATTACATCATACCCGCAGCGGCGGGCCCTGCGTTAGGTCGCGCCTCGGCTGGCGTCAACGCGACATGAAAAGTTCGTAAGGAAGCAACGAAACCGCTGTTTCGGCGTTGCTTAATATAAGCACGCTTACTATATTCGTCTCAAATGGAAACCCTTCTTTTCGAAATCGGAGAGACAGCACACGCGCTGCGCAAGGCGTTCGACCGGCTGGCCGTGGGCCTGGGAGTTACCCGGGCGCAATGGAAAGTGTTGTTCAAGCTGACCCGCCAGCCCGGCCTCAGGCAGGTGGAATTGGCTGACATGCTCGATCTTGAGCCGATCACCCTGTGCCGCATCGTCGACCGGCTAGAGGAAGCGGGGCTCGTCGAGCGCGCACGCGACCCTGAGGACCGCCGGGCCTGGCGACTGCACGTCACCGAGAAAGCGCAACCGCTCATCAAGAAGCTGCAGGCGGTAGGCGCAGACCTGGTCGAGCAGGCGTTTGCCGGAATCGATCCAAAGGACATCGAAACCACGCGCCAGGTCCTCAGTCGAGCACGCGAGAATGCCGGCCGGGCCGGAGTATCAAAAAGGGCGTCGAATCAATGAATAAGATGGCAACAGAACCGATGACCGGAACGGCGACGGGAGAAGCGCCGAAGTTCGGGAAAATCGGCAAGATCGCGATCAACAAGAGCATCCTGCGGACGATCCTGATGTTGATCGTGCCGGCCTTGCTACTGATCGGCGGCGGCTATTACTGGCTGGCGAGCGGCGGCAGCGTTTCGACCGACGATGCTCAGATCAAGCAGGACATCGTATCGGTCAGTCCGCAGGTGAACGGCCAGATCGTGCAGGTGTTCGTGCGCGACGGCGCCAAGGTGAAGCGCGGCGACCTTTTATTCCGGATCGATCCGCAGCCCTATCGCGTCGCGCTCGAGCAAGCCGAAGCGCAACTCGCCAATGCGAAGCTGCAGACGGTGCAGCTGAGGACTCAGGCGGCTGGAACTGGTGCAGACATCGTCGGTGAGCAGGCGAACCTCGAGATCAAGCACAACGCCTTTGCGCGGCAGCAGGCTTTGCTCAAGCAGGGCTTCACGACTCGCTCGGATTACGACGACGCCCTCAATGAAGTGCGCACGGCCGAGCAGGATCTCGCCGACGCTCGGGCACGCGCCGCCAATGCCCATGCGGCTCTCGCTCCGGGCCAGCAGCCGCAGATCGCGCAGGCGCAGGCCGCGGTGGACAAGGCGCGGCTCGACTTGTCTCGCACCGAAGTGCGGGCCCCGATGGACGGGGTCATCGAGAATGCCGACAATCTCCAGGTCGGCCAGATGGCAGTGACCGGCCTTGGCATGCTGTCGCTCGTTCACAGCCAAAGCGCTTGGGTCGAGGCGAATTTCAAGGAGAAGGACGTCGGTCGGATGGTTCCGGGCCAAGTCGCATCCGTTGAGGTCGACGCCTACCCCGGGCAGAGATTCGAGGGCCACCTGCAGAGTGTCGGCGCGGGCACCGGGAGTCAGTTCTCTCTGCTGCCGGCACAGAACGCCAACGGCAATTGGGTGAAGGTGGCCCAACGCGTGCCGGTCCGGATCGTGTTCGACGGCATACCGTCACGTCCCATGATCGCCGGCCTCTCGGTGACCGCAACCGTCAATCTCGACTCCAGCAAGAAGTAGTTCATGGCCAGTGCGCCGGACGTTGCCACGCATCCGCTGCCGAGGGGCGAGCGGCTGATCGTCACCATCGGGGTGATGATGGCCGTTCTCCTGCAGGTACTCGATACCACCATCGCCAACGTTGCCCTACCGCACATGCAGGCGAGCCTGAGCGCCAGCCAAGACACGATCAACTGGGTTTTGACGAGCTACATCGTCGCCTCGGCCATCGCTTTGCCGATCAGCGGATGGCTCGCGGACAAAGTCGGGCGCAAGCGGCTGCTCCTGATCTCGGTGGCGATGTTCACCGTCGCCTCGGTGCTATGTGCGACCGCGACGTCGTTGACGGAAATGGTGCTGTTCCGAGCGTTCCAGGGCGTGGGCGGTGCGTTCATCGTGCCGCTGGCCCAGGCAACGCTGTTCGATATCAATCCGCGCGAGAAACATGGCCAGGCAATGGCGCTGTTCGGCGGCGGAGTGATGATCGGCCCCATCCTCGGGCCAGTGCTCGGCGGCTGGCTGACTGACAATTACAATTGGCGCTGGGTGTTCCTGGTGAACCTTCCAGTCGGAGTGGTCTGCGCGTTGTTGATGGCGCGGTTCATGCCCAAGACCGAGAAGCACGACCGAAGGTTCGATCTGTTCGGCTTCGCACTCCTGGCGATCGCGCTCGGCGCATTGCAATTGTTCCTCGACCGCGGCGAGCAAAAGGACTGGCTGTCGAGCTGGGAAATCCTGATCGAGCTCGGGCTCGCCATCGCCGCAAGCTGGATGTTCGTCGTCCATATCGTGACTTCGAAACATCCGCTGTTCGAGCGATCGATGTTTGCCGATCGCAATTTCGCTACGGGCCTCGCATTCATGGCAGTGACCGGCGTGCTACTGCTCGCCGGCTTGGCTTTGCTGCCGCCACTCTTGCAGAACCTGTACGGCTATTCGGTCCTTCAGTCGGGTTTCCTCACCGCGCCGCGGGGTGTTGGAACGCTCATTTCCATGCTGCTGGCGGGAAGGCTTGTGGGCAGGATCGATTCCCGGCTGCTCGTGGGGGTCGGCGTCGCCTTGATGGGCATTTCGCTCTACATGATGACCGGTTTTGCGATCGACCAGCCGTCGCGGCCGGTGATCGTCAGCGGCATCGTTCAAGGGCTTGGGCTCGGCCTGATCTTCGTGCCGCTGCAGAGCCTCGCGTTCGAGACGCTGGCGCCGCGTCTGCGTACGACCGCGGCAGCGCTCCTCAACCTGTCGCGCAACATCGGGGGCTCAGTCGGAATCTCGGTCGTCAGCACACAGCTCGTGCGCATGACCCAAGTCAGCCACGCGGACCTAGCGCGCAACATCACCGAGCAGTCTATCCCGACACTGAACCCGCAGGTCTTTGAAACGATTGGCCCGACGATCGGGCCGGCTGCGCTGGCGTTCATCAACGGCGAGGTCACCCGGCAGGCGCTGTTCATCGCCTATCTCGACGATTTCAAGCTGATGATGATCGTCACCTTCGCCGTGCTTCCGCTGCTCCTTCTGATGCGCCGCGGGAACCGCGTCGGGACGGGCGGGCAGCATGTGGCGATGGATTGACGCGCGTCCTCGCCATTCACGTTTCCCCCCTCGGTCGGCCAAGCCCGGAATCCGCGGCTGGCGGAGGGGACCGGATGGGCGTGAGGAACTCGAGGTCCGCGTCGCCGAAGCACCGGCTGATGGGGCCGCCAACGAAGCGGTGGTGGAGCTGCTTGCCAAGGCGCTCGGGATCAGCCGTTCCGAACTGTCGATCATTTCCGGCCACGCCAGTCGCCACAAGCGGGTGGCCACCCCATTTGAACAACAGGAACTCCGCCGTCGCCTGGGCGGCTGATCAAAAAGGGAGACAGTCATGCATCAAATCGGCAAGCGCCGTCTCGGCGAGTACGGACCGGAAGTCTCGGCGATCGGCCTCGGCTGCATGGGAATGAGCGAATTCTACGGACCTGCCGATGAGCAGGAGTCCATTTCGACGATCCACTACGCGATCGAGCGCGGCCTCAATTTCCTCGACACGGCCGACATGTACGGGCCGTTCAAGAATGAAGAGCTGATCGGACATGCGATCCGTGATCGGCGGGATCAGGTTTTTATCGCGACCAAGTTCGGCAATGTCCGGGGCGAAAACGGCGAGTTTTTCGGGGTTCGCGGCGATCCTGAATATGTCCGCTCCGCTTGCGAAGCGAGCCTAAACCGGCTCGGGATCGAGGTGATCGATCTTTATTATCAGCACCGCGTCGATCCGAACGTTCCGATCGAGGATACTGTGGGCGAGATGTCCCGCCTCCAGCAGGAAGGGAAGGTGCGCTACCTCGGCCTTTCCGAGGCAAGTCCGCGGACTCTCCGTGCCGCATACGCAACTTCTCCGATCACCGCGCTGCAGAGCGAATATTCGCTGTTCACGCGTGACGTGGAGAACGAGATCCTGCCGACGTGTCGCGAGCTCGGAATCGGCTTCGTGCCTTATTCACCGCTTGGCCGAGGGTTCCTGACGGGACAGATCGAAAAGTTGGATGATCTGTCGGCCGACGATTCTCGACGGACTGGCCGCTTTCCGCGGTTCGAGGGCGAGAATTTCGACCGCAACAAGGCTTTGGTATCGGAAGTGAAGCGTACGGCCGAGCAGAAAGGCTGCACCCCGGCGCAGCTGGCGCTCGCCTGGGTGCTTGCACAAGGCAACGACATCGTGCCGATCCCCGGGACTCGCCGTCGCCGACATCTCGAAGACAATATCGGCGCGATCGACGTTCGCCTCTCGAAAGAAGATCTCGAGCGCATTCAGGCGGCCGTTCCGGCGGAAGCCGTTGCCGGCCAGCGTTACACCGAACAGGGAATGGCCTCGGTCAACCGCTAGGACCTCGGCTCAGCCCGTTCGTCGATCACGCTCTGGCGCAGTGCCGCGCGGCATGCCAATCGCCCTCACTCTGAGGGAGGGAATTGGTCATGTTCGAACTGTCGCGCCGCGAGGCGCTCGCGTCAGCTGCTGCCGCCACGCTCGCCTCGTCGGTGGCGCCTGCGCAGGCCTTGGCCCAGGCCGCCCAAGGGGCCCCGGCCCCGGGCGCTGCATGGGATCTGCGCGATATTTATCCCACCGACGCGGCGTGGGAAGCCGAGCGGCAGGCAATCCTCAAGGAACTGCCGGCGCTCAAAGCCTTTAAGGGCAAGCTTGGACAAAATGCGGCAACGCTAAAGGCCGCACTTCAAGCCCAGTCCGACCTGAACAAGCGCGCGTCGCGCCTTTACACTTACGCATCGCTCAAAGCGGACGAAGATCTTCGCGTTTCCGTCAATCAAGAGCGCAAGCAACAGGCGCAGGACGTGTTCACTGCGCTTGGCGAGGCGACTGCCTGGACGAGTCCTGAAATCGTGGCACTCGGTGTTGCACGAGTGAACTCGCTGATCGGCTCAGATCCCGCGGGTCTCGACAAGTTTGCGTTTGGACTTCGCGACACGCTGCGGCTCGCTCCGCACACGCTGTCGTCGGACGAAGAGCAATTGCTTGCGTCAGCCAGCGCGCCGCTGGCAGGGCCGCAGGACATCCGCGACCAGCTCGCCGCGTCGGACATTCCACGGCCGACGGTCAAGCTGAGCGATGGAAAGGAAATGCGGCTCGACGACCAAGGTTACACCCTCGTTCGCGGAGCGCCCAATCGCGCCGACCGCAAGATGGTCTTCGACAAATTCTGGGCCAGCTACAAAGCGTTCGAGAGCTCTCTTGGAACCTCGCTTGCGAGCCAGGTCAAGGGCGATCAGTTCCGCGCCAAGGCGCGCCACTACGACACGGCGCTTCGCGCCGCGCTGGATGGAAGCAACCTTCCCGAAACGGTCTATCGCTCGCTGATTGCGGAGACGAATCGTGGCCTTCCTGTGCTGCATCGCTATTTCGAGCTTCGCCGCCGGATGCTCGGCCTCCCCGACATGGGCTATTGGGATATTTATCCGCCGCTGGTGAAATCGGACCGGACCTACAGCCTGGCCGAAATGCGGCAGCTTACGATCGATGCGATCAAGCCGCTCGGCGCGGAATATGGCCGCATTTTCGCGGAGGCGAGCTCCAAGCGCTGGATGGATCCCTTCCCGAGGCAGGGGAAAGCGTCAGGCGCCTACATGCAACCGGGTGCCTTCGACGTTCACCCCTATTTGCTGCTCAACCTCAGCGACAAATATGACGGACTGAGCACATATGCCCACGAATGGGGCCATGCGATGCACAGCCTGCTCGCCAACGCCGCCCAGCCCTATGAGCTGTCCGGCTATCCGACATTCACGGCTGAGGTTGCGTCGACGGCGCAGGAACTGTTGCTGGCCAACATGCTGGTCGATCGGGCGAAGAGCAAAGACGAGAAACTCTTCTATCTCGGCCAGATCATGGAGAATTACCGCGGGACCTACTTCCGCCAAGCGATGTTCGCCGAGTTCCAGCTCGCCATCAACGATCTCGCCGACAAAGGGGAAGGACTGTCCGGTGAAAAGATGTCGGCCCTCTATCTCGACCTGCTGAAGCGCTACCACGGCCCGAAGGTGCAGATCGAACCGGTCTACGGGGCCGAGTGGGCTTACATCCAGCACTTCTTCTTCGGTTTCTACGTCTGGCAATATGCGACCTCGATCACGGCCGCGAACTTCTTCGCGCAAAAGGTGATGCACGGGACCGCGGCCGACCGCGACCGCTATCTGACCGTGCTTCGCTCTGGCGGGTCCGACTATGGCTACAACCTGCTGAAAACGGGCGGCCTCGATATGGCGACGGCGGAGCCGTACCGGCTCATCGTCGACAGCTTCAGCAAGGTGCTCGACCAGGCCGAAGCGCTGATCAGCTAGGCGCGATCGTCGATCAGGCTCATGCAGGTGACCCCGGCCTTGGCTTTCTGGAGTTCGGAGACGTCGACTTCGATAATCCGAAAGCCGCGTTCGCGCAGCTTCGAGACGGTCCGAGGAT
>JBKPLG010000045.1:0-25073 GCA_046731515.1 Pseudomonadota bacterium
GCCAGCCGCTCGCATATCGCAGCTTCACCAGGATCAACCTCTGCTCGGGCGTGAAGGCCAAAGCGTGGGCCCCGAACGTACGCGGCTGGCGAACGAACCAGGCGAACGTCAGCAGTCTGTGCGCCGCGGTGCACAGCGGACGGAGCAGTCTGTCGCTGAGCGTTACTCTGGGCTTCGCCACGCTCTTTGGACGAGCGACGCAGCAAGTGAGTTCCAATCCGCCGCGACGCGTGCCAGAACGCGAGGCAGAAACGCGGGAGTGCTGAATGAGCGGTCCGAGCAAGCTCAGCGACGAGGAATATGAAGATCTGCTGAAGCCCATGTCCAAGGAGCTCAGCGCGATGGCGCGCTGGGTCTCCGAAACGGGCCAGCGCATGGTGGTCGTATTCGAGGGGAGGGACACCGCGGGTAAAGGCGGCTCGATCGACATGTTCGCGCGCGTTCTGAACCCCCGCCAGTGCCGCGTGATCGCGCTTCCGAGCCCGAACGAGCGCGAGCATACGCAATGGTATTTCCAGCGTTATGTCGAGCACCTTCCTGCCGAGGGCGAGATCGTGCTGTTCGACCGCAGCTGGTACAATCGCGCCGGCGTCGAGAAAGTGATGGGCTTCTGCACTCCCGAGCAGACGCAGGCCTTTCTGAATGCGGTACCGGAGTTCGAACGCCACCTGGTCGACGACGGGATCCTCCTGTTCAAATATTGGCTATGCTGCGATCAGGCGGTGCAGGAGGAGCGGTTCCTCAATCGCCTCAATAATCCGATGAAGCGCTGGAAGCTGTCGCCGATCGATATCAAGGCGCGCGCGCATTATGAGGATTACACCGAAGCTCGCGAGATGATGCTCGCCGCCACGCATACGGAGTTCGCACCATGGACATTGGTCGATTTCAACGATCAACCGCTGGGACGACTGACGTTGCTGCGCGATCTGCTTGACCATGTGCCCGACACTGAGCTTCCGCTCGCCGAAATCCCATGGCCACCACTGGCGCAAGTGCCCCTCGAAGAGCGGTTCGGAGTGCTCCAGCCAATCCCAACCCAACACGCGTCGAAGCATCATAAGCACAGGGACTCCAAGCATCAGAAGCATCACGCAGAGTGAATTTTTGCGACTCCGCCGGTCATCGCGTAGTCTGGTGCGATAGCGGCGGGTCGAAGGGGGACAGCCATGCAAGCGCTACGGCTTCTGACCAAACTCACGATCTATTATCTCGTGATCGGCTTTATCGTTTTCGCGTCGATCCGGATGTGGCCGTGGTTGACGGGTTACCTTCCGATCGGTGGCGTCGAAGCGCTGATCAAACAGCCGTCCGCAAATCCGCTCGAAGCAACCGAAGCGATCCGCGCTGCGCATGTCGGCAGTCTCGGCGAAAGCCTTTTCTGGCTCGTCGTGGCGATTGTCGGAGCATTGCTCTCGGCACTGCCGGTCAGCTGGGTCTATATGGGGGTGCGGGACGATCTCGAATATGATCAGTCTTTGGTCAACACGATCCTCGTTCTGCCTATGGTCGTCACAGGGATCGTCATCATCGTCCAGAATTCGCTCGCCCTGGCCTTCGCATTGGCCGGGATTGCCGGTGCGGTGCGCTTCCGCAATTCCCTGAAGAGTTCGGGTGACGCCTTGTTCATCCTCCTGTCGGTCGCTGTCGGCCTGTCGGCCGGAATCGGCGCGATCGAGCTTGCCGCGGTCATTACCATCGCCTTCAATTACTGCTTCGTGGGCCTGTGGATCACCGAATATGGCGAGCGCAAAGGGATGAAGCGCTATCTCGCCGATTTCGACGGGATCAACGAGGCTGCGCCACCTCCACCCGAAAAGCCGAAGGCTTGACCCCTAGGAAGCAGCGACGCAGCGATTGAGAAGTTTTGCGACACTGGCATCGGTCCCGATGTCGGCAAAGAATCCTTCGAGATAGGCGCTCGCGCGGGTGCGGGTTCGTTCTTCCAGACCGGGTATTTGAGTGAGAGCGGCAAGGATTGCAGGACGCGCGGCCCGCATCTGGGCTGCGATTGCCGCGGCCTGAAGGTTGTGGCTGCAATAGCCTCGGTAAAACCGCTGTCGGACGCTGCTCAGCCGCAACTCATCGGGCGGCATTGCGTAGGGCGCGCTGACCAGCCCTGAAAAATCGAAGTCGTAGGGAATTGGGATGACCGTGCCGGGGCCGAGCGTGCCGATCAGCCTCGCATTGTGACAGCAATCATCGCCAACGGGGCCCGCGCGCATCGACCAGTCGTGATTGCTGATCATGTGCTGGAAGAGCGCGTAGCGCGCGGCGTCTGGCGGACTAAGGTCCGCGATGGGGATCCGCTCGGGGGCATGCAGCTCGCGTGCGGCGTTCCGCTTGGCGACGTCGTCGAGATCCTCGATGAAAAAGCCGGTGCGCGAAATGATCGGCCGCCCGTCGGGGTTGCGGTAATCCACGCTGGCGAGGCGCACGAGGAAACTGCGTGGAGTCAGCACGTTGTACATTCGGTATGCCGCATATTCGAGCAGGAGATTCTGCTGGAACGAGGCTGAATTACGGCAATGGGTGACGAGCTTCAGTCGCCTTTGTCCGGCGAAGACCGACGTCGGAGGAGGCGGGGTCGTGAAGTCGATCCGCAGGGGCGGAAAGTTGCAGATTTCAGACGTACGGCGAGTGAGTCCGCGCAACGCGATGTTGATGGGAAGCGCGTTGCCAGCGGGATCAGTGAGCGTACCGCCGATCACCTGGCGCGTTTCCCGATTATTGATCAGGTTCGCCAGCGGTGCCTGGATGGTCAGCCGGAGCGTTTCCGAGGCAGCGAATAAAGGTTTGGCCGTTTGAGCAGCGCAAGGTGCGCCAATGGCGAGCAGACAAGCTGCGATAGGAACGAAAATCCTCATTGCGTCCTCCCCACCGTGTGCGGTGTGACGGTGTCCCCGATGATTTCGACCCAAGTGAGCGGTCCGTTGTAGTAGCGTGAGATGCCGGTATCGATACGAATGAGTTCCCCACCGTGAGTAATGGTAATGCCATTGAGACTAGGTGTGTGGCCAATGACAAGGCGCTTCGCCCCATAGTTCCCGAGTACGGTGTTCAACTCATCAGAGAAGCTCGGCCCGGGACGCGGCGCGGCTGCCCGCGCGGCTTCCGCATCGGGGTCGCGCCCGACAAGGCCACGATACCAGAGCGGGCCCAGCGGATCGTTGAGGATCGACTTGGGATCATCGGAGCCGGATGCCATCGCTGCAGCTACGCGGCGGTTTATCTCTTCAATCGGTAGTTTCGCATATTCGGCGCTAAGACCCCCATGGACGAAAAGCGTGTCACCGATCCTGAGGACGGCCGGGTTGCGCGCGGCCCACCGGCCGAGCTCTCCTGAAGGGCTCCAGGCCAGGCGGTGCTCGACCCAACCGAGGGGAGTCCGTGCCAGCCATTGTTCGCGAACTTCGGACGGAAGCGCCTTGGGGTTGACGGCGCGCGCGGCGGCTTCGAGCTGCTGCCGGTTCGTGATGTAGACGCGCTCTCGGCGAGCGACGGACCGGCTGTCGGCGAATGCGGTATATTCCCCTGGCGTCGTGTATCGATAATCGCCGAGCAGGTTCATCGCTTCGTGATTGCCGAGCACGACGACGACCCTGCCGCCCGCCCTCGGCGCTTCCGCCTGGAGCTGTTGCAAGCTGCGAATGATCTTCAGCGAGTCCGGCCCGCGATCCGTCACGTCTCCGAGTTGGACCAGAACTGTCTTGCCGGCCGCCCAATGGCCATTCGCGTCGACAAGGCGGGCCGCGCGCGCGATGTCGAGCCACGCCTGATAGTCGCCGTGAAGGTCGCCAACAGCGACGATGCGCTGCGGGCGTGAAGCCGGCGCGGCGAGCGCGACCGCCACGATGCCGAGCACGGCGATCAGCGTAAGCGCAGCGAAGCGCCCGATACGCTGAAGCCACGCGGCTGCCGCAAACATGACATCACTGTCGCACTCACTTTGCCGATCAGCAATGGCATTCGGACGCGATCCAGCGCAGCCATAATCGCACTTTGGGAACGCAGGTGCGGCGGCGTTGGTTCTTGTCGCAGTTGCGGCAACGAATACGAGGCCAGTTTTGCGGCGGATTTCCGTGATCTTGCCCGTGTTCAACAGAGCGGGGCTCATCGGTGGCGCGGTCGAGAGCGTGCTCTCGCAAGACTTCGGCAATTTCGAGTTGATTGTCGTCGATGACGGGTCGACGGACTGTACTGCTGATGTTGTGCGTGGTTTCTCGGACCCGCGCGTACGCCTCGTGACCCTGAGGGAGAACAGAGGAAGCAATGCCGCGCGCAACAAAGGGATTCTGAGCGCTACGACACCACTTCTCGCCTTCTTGGATAGCGACGACTGCTATCTACCGAACAAGCTTTCCAGTGTTCTCGACGCATTCCAGCGACGGCCCGGGCTCGATGTGCTGGTAGACAGCTTCATTAAGTTCACCTCACCCAGGGCCAAGCGACCGCAACTGGAGCTCCGCAATCCGGTGACCCGGTCGACCGCGGAGTTCGCAAGCAAGCTATTCCGTCACGAACTGTGGAAGGCGACTTCGGCCATCAGCGTGAAACGTGACGCAGCCATTCGCGCCGGATTGTTCGCCGAGAACATCAAGCAGCGACAGGACCTCGACTTCCTCATTCGTCTAACGGGAATCGCGAACTGCGCCACGACGGACGAGATATTGTGGGTGAAGACCTGGGCGCCCGATCGAATCACCAGTCGAACCCGATTTCTGGCCAGCACGCTCGAGCTGGTCAGGCGGCATCCGCAATTTCTAGCCTATCCGGATTACCGGGTGGGCCTCGCCCGGGACATTAGTCGGAACATGCTGCTGCTGATACGGGATCGCGATTTTGATCAGGTTGCCGCCTACGTTCGGCTATGTCGGCGCGAATTCGGCGTGTGGCGCACGAGCCGGCTCATAGGAAGCGGCATCCGGGAGCTGCTCGTCCGAGCAGTTAAACGGCGGCTCAGGCCACGGCGCGAGCCCCCTTCAATCAGCCCGGCGGAGCCGGCACCGGCTCGAAATCGCGCGTCAGCGCGCTCTTGATCTCAGCGATGAGCCCTATGCCATAGAAACCAAGCGCGATCGTCATGGCGGCCGGCCGCTGCCAGACGGGAAGCTCGACCAGATCACCCCGGGTCCAGATGCGCCACCACGATTTGCCCACCTTCTTGCCGAAGAATCGAAAGGCGTAAGCGGTTCGACCAAGCCGCGAGCGCGTCTCCGTCTGGAAGCCCTGGTAGTCGCGGTCCATCCCCATGGTCCATCCGCGCCACACGAGGAACTTGTAGCCGGGGTGCGGGGCATGCACCGTCATCGCGTCGGCGGTGCGCATGTAGCGGTGACCCCGTGAGCTTAAGTCACGCAGCCAGAACCCACACTGCTTCTTGAACGCCGGAAGATCGGGGAACGGGTTGTCGCGGAAGAAATCCGTTCGCACAGCGCAATTATTGGCGTGGATCTTCTGCCGCTTGACCGTCTTCTCACGCTCGTCGGGCGTATTGAAAATCCATGAAAGCGCCATCGTTTTCGAAAGAAGATCCTCATGGCCGAGGATGGTGAATCCGCCGACCGCCATGATTCCGGGGTCGGAGAAAGGCTTGATCAGATTTTCGAGCCAACCCGGCTGGGGGGCCGCATCACTGTCGAGCATAATCGCAATCGGTGTAGTGGCTCGACCGATCCCGAAATTCTTGAGCTTATAGTAAGTCAGGCCTTCGGTCGGGACGATCTCGACGTCGGCGACCTCGCTCAACCGCGGAGCGGTGAGCTTGAGTGCCGCCTCGATGGTTCCAGCCGGGACGGCGACCTTGTCGTAGAGGTAAGTCACTCGCGGTTTGGCTGCCATGCGCGGAACGACGCCGGCGAGTTCGCGCTCGAGCGCGGCCATCGCTGCGCGGGTCCATTTGTCCTCGACGTCGATGGCATTTTCCCACTCGATGACGATCGTCACCGGAGGAAGCGTCTTTGCCTGAGGATTAGGCATTCCGGCCGGATATATAGGGGCGCGGGCGAGCGCCGCCACCCCGCATGTCCGGTTTCGCTTGAAGTCCCTTAACGCATCCACGATATATTTGCGGTAGCGATCGGGCCCTTCGCCCGCGCAAGAGGAGTGAAAATGGCCAATTGGCAAGACCCGCGCAGCACTACCGAGAGGGTTGGCGGCGTGAACGCCGCAACGGTCGGCGTTCCGAGCGTCACCCGCGATGCGGGCCTTCGGTCGTATATGCTTTCAGTCTACAACTACATGGCGTCAGGCGTTCTTCTGACCGGCATCATTGCGATGCTGTTCGCGCCTTATGCCCAAAACGTGCTTCTGCAACCGGACGGGCAGGGAATGAGCCTGCTCGGCTGGATCGTGACGCTGTCGCCGCTCGGCTTCGTCTTCGCGATGAGCTTCGGCGTCAATCGGATGAGCACATCGACGCTGCAAATCCTCTTTTGGGCATTTGCGGCGGTGATGGGCCTGTCGATGTCGACGTTGTTCATCGTATTTACCGGCGTGTCGATCGCGCAGACCTTCTTCGCCACGGCGGCCGCCTATGTGGCGCTCAGCCTTTACGGCTACACTACGAAGCGTGATCTGAGCGGCATCGGAACGTTCCTGATCATGGGCGTCGTCGGCCTCATCGTCGCGATGCTGATCAACTTGTTCCTGCAGTCGAGCGCGATGGCGCTCGCGATCAGCGCGATCGGCGTGCTGCTGTTCGCTGGCCTCACCGCCTACGATACGCAGCGGATCAAGAGCATGTACTTCTACGTCCAGGGCACCGAGATGATCGGCAAGACCGTCATCATGGGCGCGCTGTCGCTCTACCTGGACTTCATCAACATGTTCCAGTTCCTGCTGAGCTTTATGGGCGATCGTCGCTAGGCTTCAGTCAGATCTGAAACGGGAAGGGTCGGCGGAAACGCCGGCCCTTTTTCTTGCTTTTAGTTTGCATTAATTTGTCGCGCTTCAACAGGGGAGCGGGCATGGAGTACCAGTCCTTCAGCAAATGGGCGGGGTCTTGCATCCTGGCGGCCGGGATTGCCGCCTGTACATCCAAGCCCAACGAGCCTTCGCTCGACGAGGTGAAAGCTCTCACCGAGAAATATCGCGACGTGAAGGTCGCAATTGCCGAGGGCTATACGACCGACCACAAATGCACGACCTCCGCGATGCTCGGCTTTCCGCCCGAATTGGGGGACATGGGCCTGCACTATGTCCGCCGCGACCTGCTCGGATTGCCGCCGAAGCCCGCGCCGCCAGGGAGCGCACGAGTCCGCGGCACGGGCACCTACACCGATTTTCGCAAGCCGGCGATGCTTGTCTACGAGCCTCAGCCCGATGGCTTATTCCAGCTGGTTGCAGTGGAGAACCTCGTGTTTGCGTCAGCCTGGCAGGCAGCAGGCAATAGGGGGGCGCCGACTTTCCATGACAAGCCCTACGTGCTCCTGAAAGACAAGCCCGATACGAAGGTTGACGAAGCGCATGGCTGGGAGCCGCATTACGAACTGCACCTATGGCTGTTCCGGGACAATGCGAACGGCATGTATGCGGAGTTCAATCCGCGCGTGACCTGCAAACATAACAAGCCGCCCCAGTCGACGGCGGCGCATTGACTGCGTCCAAGCCGCTGATGTTCAACAGGAGTTGAAGCCATGATGGGTTCGGCGCACATTTAGCTCCTTCCAACGGGGAGTTGGATGGCATCTCTATTCCTCAGCTATTCCCGCGACGACCAGGAACAAATTCGGCCCTTGGCCGCCGCACTGGAACGGGTCGGCCACGACGTCTGGTGGGATCGGGAGATCGCCGGCGGCGAGGAATTCTCCGGAGTGATCGAAGAGGCGCTGGAATCCGCGCAGGTCGTGATTGTCGCCTGGACGGCGGCTTCGGTCAGATCGGCGTGGGTACGCGACGAAGCCGCAGCCGGCCGCGACAGCCAACGTCTTGTGCCGGTCACGCTTGATGGCTGCATGCCGCCTCTCGGGTTTCGGCAATTCCAGACGATCGATCTCTCTGCCTGGAATGGCCGCACCGGTTCGCGGACACTCGAACCACTGATTAAGGCGATCGACAAAGCGGCAAAAAGGGCCACCGGCGAAAAGATCATCGAGCCGCCGAAGCATGCTCGTCAGCGTCGTTTCGCGTTCTCGCCCAAGATAGCCGTGGCCGCGTCCCTTGCCCTTTTGCTGCTTTTGGGGAGCGTCTTTGCTTACACTCGCTTTTTCACCGAAGGCCGGATTTCACCAAAAGTCGAGCTCGGTCGCTTCTCCGTCGTTTCAGCCGGCCTGCCTGCTGCGCTTCCGAGCCTCATCAGTGAGGAGGTGCTGGCTGCGTTCGGTGCCGAAAATGCAGTGGCGGTAATGACGGCCGGTCCGGGCAGCTCGGGCGCTGCTGCTCCATTCGTAATGGACGGAAGCATTAGCAAAGCCGGCCCGATCGTGCGTTACACGATGAACCTCAGGAACCGGCGTTCAGGGGTGGTTCTTTGGTCGAGGGCTTATGAGCGCGATGCAACCGATACCCTGGCCCCGAGGCAGGCGGCGGTTCAGGCAAGCCAGATCGTTCGCTGCGGCCTATGGGGTGCAGCAGCTTATAGGCGACGGATGTCGGATGAGGCGCTTTCGCTCTACCTCAAATGGTGCAACGAGCACTGGAGCGGATCCGGAGACGAGACCGCTGAGCTCGACGCGGCGCGCGCAGTGACTGCCGCAGTTCCCGATTTCTCGTTCGGATGGTCGGCGCGCGCACTCGCCGCCGTGCCGCTCGCGCTGGAAACGACCTCCGCGGATGCGAAACAGCTGGCCCGGGAAGCGGAAGACGCGGCGCACAAATCGATCAAGCTCGATGATCAGAATCCCGAAGGCTATATGGCGCTTGCCAACTTGCTGCCGCTCGATCGTTTTTCGGAACGGGAAGGGCTGCTAAGGAAAGCGATCAGCGTGCGGCGTCTTGAATGCGGTTGCGAGCGGCTGAGTTATGGCGATTTCCTCGCGTCGGTTGGGCGCATGGAGGAAGCTACCGATCAATATGAGCGAGGCCGGGCGAAGATGCCGCTTGCACCGTTCAGCAACATCCGCCTGACCCAGGCTCTCTACACGCTCGGCCGCCATGAGGAGGCCGATCGTATCCTGAAAGATACCATGGAGCTGTGGCCGGATGCCTCGGACGTCCAGCTTCTCAAAGTGAAGTCGGCATTCTGGACCAAGCGTTATGACGATGCGCTGGTGGCGCTGCGATCGCCCGAATTGCATCTCGCTCGCATGCAGCGGGATGCACTCGTCGCGACTTTCGAGGTTTTGAAGGACGGTGCGCCATCCAAGCGCGACGAAGCTCTGTCGTTACTTGCGGATTGCACGGCTGACCCGAGGCGGACGGACCGGCTGATTGTCGGAGCCCTCGCCGCGCTCGGCGCCGATCAGGCGGCGCTGAACGCCGCGCGCAGCCTGGTGGCTAACCGCGGACACCGAAACGCGGACGTGCTCTTCGAGCCGAACCTTGCGTCGGCGCGTCAGACGTCCGGCTATGCGGCTCTGGTCACGGCGTTGGGGCTAACGAGCTACTGGCGATCGACGGGACACAAGCCCGACGTCTGCCGGGACGCTGCGCGTCCCAGCTTCTGCACCGCGGCATGAAAAAGGAGGTCCATGGGATGAGACAATTGGCGATCCTGTTGGCTCTGACCCTGTTGGGATGCGGAAAGGATGCGGCTCCGCCGACCCAG
The DNA here is from genome assembly GCA_046731515.1 of Pseudomonadota bacterium. GTDB lineage: Bacteria > Pseudomonadota > Alphaproteobacteria > Sphingomonadales > Sphingomonadaceae > Sphingomicrobium. Next base: position 9,707 of record JBKPLG010000045.1, read on the forward strand.
CCCCAGCAAAGCCAGACGAGATCATCGGCGAGTGTGCCGGCACCGCAACGGTCGCAGCCTGCAGGAAAAATGGCTGCGACCAAAGCGATGCTCGAAGTCCCCGAGGACAAAGGGGAGCTCCAGCGCCTGATCGCCTTGGGTTATACGGTGCACGATAATCACCTCCATCCGCCCGGGGTGAAGGAGTGCCCGTTCAATATGGGCGGTAGCATGGTGCAGTAATTAGCCCAAATGGCGTTTGAAGAAAGCGAGTGTGCGCTTCCAGGCGAGATCGGCGGCCGCTTTGTTGTAGCGCTCCGAAGAGGTGTCATTGTTGAAGGCGTGATTGACGCCTTCGTAGAGGAAGAATTTCACGGTTTTTCCGCCCGCTCGAAGAGCGTTGACCCATGGGAACGATGTCGCGTTCACGCGCTCGTCGAGGCCGGCGTCGTGAAGCTCCAGCGGAGCCTGAACCTTAGGCGCTTCCGAAGGATCGGGAGCCGGGCCGTAATAGGCCACTCCGGCATCGAGCTTGTCTCCCGCCGCCACGGCCAACCGATTGACGAATCCGCCGCCCCAGCAAAAGCCGACAGCGCCAACCTTGCTGCCCCGGCTGGACTTCGCGAGTTCGCCAATCATGGCCACGGCATCCGTCACCGACTTGCCGAGGTCGAGCTTGCCGATCGCTTCCCTTGCCGCATCTTCGTTGGCCGGAGTTCCGCCTTCGAGTGAAAGAAAATCCGGTGCGACGGCGCGGAAATCCGCGAGAGCCAGCCGCCGAGCGACGTCGCGGATGTGATCGTTGAGGCCGCGGTTCTCGTGGATCACCACAACCGTCGGCTTCAGCGAGCGCGTCCGGGGTTCCGCTACGTAGGCCTTATAGCCGCCGACGAGGTCCTGCGTTCTGACGGTGAGGCGCTTGTCGTCTTCGGGAACGATCGCAGCTGCGGCGGGCGAAGCCGCAATGTTCGCGATCAGCAGCTCGGCAGCGGCTGCGCTTCCAGCGAGTTTCACCATGTCGGCCATGAACGCCCGGCGGTCGCCGCCCTCGTGGGTGAAGCGGTCGTAGAGGGTGATGGCCTTTTGGAGGGCGGTCTGGTCGAGACTCATTGAACAAACCTCCGCTCGTTCTGAGTAGGCACTGAGCAGGCAAAGCCGTATCGAAGTGCCGTATCGAAGAACAGTCCTTCGATAAGCCGGTTCGACAGGCTCGCCGGCCACTCAGGACGAACGGTTGTGATGGCGCTACGCCGGCTGCGGCGCTTGCTGCGCCTGGAGCTCGGCGGCCAGCTTGGTGTCGATCTCCTTTGCGCGTTCGTAGGCAGGGCGGTCGGTCATCCGCCGCGCGTAGTCGACGAACACTGGCTGCGGCTCGAGCAGGTTGAATGCCAGCATGAAATTGACGTTTGCGCCGACGAACAGGTCGGCTGCGGTGAAATGGTCGGAGGCGATATATTCGCGGCCTGTCAGCGCCTTTTCGAAGGTGTTGATGGCCAAATCGTAATTGCCATAGCCGAACATACGCTGGCGATCGGGCGTCGGCTCCCAGCCCGCCGCCTTGTTGCTGAATGCGGCTTCGATCGGACCGGAGGTGAAGAAGATCCAACGGTAGTAGTCGGCGCGGTCGTCGATTGGCGGAGCCAAGTTCGCCTTCGGAAAGGCATCGGCGAGATAGCAGCAGATCGCCGCAACTTCGGTCACGACCTTACCCTTGTGTTCGATCGCCGGAACCTTTCCCATCGGGTTGAGAGACAGATAGGGCTCGGCCTTCATCGTGGACGCGTAGTCGAGAACCTCGGTTTCATAGGGCTCCCCGATCTCTTCGAGCATCCATCGGACCGTCTGCCCGCGCGATTGGGGATGAGTGTAGAAGACGAGGTCGGCCATCTGCGCTTCTCCTGGTATTTCAATCCTCCCCCGGAAATCCCGGAGAGGATGAGCTTAGCTTAGCGCCTGCTCAAGCATCTCAAGCATTACCTTCAGTGATTTCACCCGCACGGGGCCACGGCCCGCCGCACCGAAATGTTCCTCACGGTGCACCGTCTCGCCTTTGCGGCGGGCGAGTGCGAAGTGGACCAAACCCTCCTCGCACCCGCGATCGGCGGGCCCGGCAAAACCGGTGACCCCGATCGCAATATCCGCGCTCGAGCGTTGGAGCGCTCCTTCGGCCATCGCCCGCGCAACCGTTGCGGAAACAGCGTCATTGCGGTCCAGAAGCTCCGGATCAATCCCGAGGAGATCACGCTTCGACTGCTTGGAATAGGTAATGAAGCCACGGTCAAAGCCATGACCGCAGCCTTCGATATCGGTCATCAAGGCGGCGAACATACCCCCGGTGCAGCTTTCCGCGGTCGCGAGCTTGAGCTTACGATCGCAGATGGCGTGCATCAGCCGCTCGGCCTGCTCGTCCAGATGGTCCGGAAGAGCACGCTCGAGCGTTTCGCTCAACCGCGCTCTCCCTTCTTTGGCTCGGGCGCCGTCTCAGGAGCTGCAGCCGGAGCCGCGCCACTTCGCTCGGAGGCTGATTGGTCCCGCGTCGAACGGAACTCACTGTCCGCACTCCAATTCGGCCATTCACGCGAGTTGGCAAGCTGCTCACCGACGAGATGAAGCAGCTGGGCATCCTCGGCCATGCCGCGGAAGCTCCAATCAGCGCTAAATTCGTCGTCCGGCTGGTGGTAGCGCTTTTCCGTATAGTCCTTGGCCAAGGACTCACCGCGCGCGATGCCGCCGCTTGCCAGATCATTGCCGGGTTTGAAGCTGATCGCCGGGACTCCGACTTTGGCGAACGAGAAGTGGTCGGAGCGGTAGAAGCCGCCGCTTTCCGGATGCGGATCGGGCGTGAAATAGCGGCCTTCACGCTTACCCTCGGCGATAAGGTCGTCGAGGAGGTCGAGCTTGGCCGTGCCCGAGATGCTGAAGTTCTTCTCTGTGCCCCAGACGCCCATCGAGTCCGTGTTGAGGACACCCACTGTCTTGGCCAGCGGGTAGAGCGGGTGGGTCGCGTAATATTCGCTGCCCAGGAGGCCCTTTTCCTCCGCGGTGACGGCAAGGAAGACGACCGACCGGTCGGGCTGGGCGCCGCGAGCGAAGGCGCGCGCCTGCTCGATCAGATGGCTGATGCCGGTCGCGTTGTCGACCGCCCCATTATAGATGTTGTCGCCGTTCGCGTCGGGCTTGCCAATGCCGAGATGGTCCCAGTGCGCGCTGTAAATCACCGTCTCGTCCGGATGTGTCTTGCCAGGAAGCAGGCCGACGACGTTGTGCGAGTTGATCGTCGCGGTCTGCGCCTGGACGTTCGCATTGAGCGTCGCCTTGAGCGGCATCGGCTGAAAGGCGCGGGTTTTGGCCTGGGCCTTCGCAGACTCGAAGTTCAGGCCGGACGCAGCGAAAATCTGCTCGGCTAGCGGACGCTGGATCCAGCTTTCGAACGCGGTGTGCACCCCGGACGGGTTCTGGCGAACGATGTCGAACATCGTGTTGGTGTTGGAGTTCTTGACCGTGTTCCACCCATACGAAGCGGGCTCGGTCTCATGCACGATCAGCACACCCGCGGCTCCACGGCGCGCGGCCTCCTCATATTTGTAGGTCCAGCGGCCGTAATAGGTCATGGACTTGCCGCCGAACTGGCCCTCGCCCCCTTCGAAATCGGGATCGTTGACCAGCACGACGAGCAGCTTGCCCTTGACGTCCTGTCCCTTGAAGTCGTCCCAATTACGTTCGGGCGCGCTCACTCCATAGCCGACAAAAAGGAGCGGAGCGTTGGCGAGGCTGATGTTCGTCTGGCCGTTGGTGGGTGAGCGAACCGCGATCTGGTCCCCCTGGGTGAGCGCCACCGTCTGGCCGTTGCCGAGGTTCAGCGAGAGCTGTGGAGTACCGGCGATGTCGGACTTGAGGAGCGGCACCGCTTGAGTCCAGCCGCGCTTTCCGTCGACGACGTCGCCCCCCGGCTGGAGTCCGGCCGAGCGGAACTGATCGATGATGTAATTGACGGTCTGGGTCTCGGCCGAAGTGTCGACGCCGCGGCCTTCGTAGGCGTCGGAACCGAGAGTCTTCACATGTTGTGAAAGGCGCGCCGGATCGAACTTGCCTGTCGATGCGGCTGTAATCGGAGCGGCGGCGAGAGCGATTGCGCTAGCCGCTAACCACAGTCTCTTTTTCACTTGAACTCTACTCCACTCAAAAGGTTCGCGCCGCCTCTAGCGATGCGCAGGCTCGCTCACAAAGGGTTTCAACATGGGTGCGGACGTTAAATCCCGACAGCGGGCGCTCACAGCGCGCCTTATGGGGTTGCACTCTAATTTTGTCGGCCTCGCGCTCGAGGGATCCGTTGAATGCCGCCCTCGAGTTTTGATGAGTCACTTTTGGAAGGCGCAGCATTCGTCGGCTCCTATTCGCGACTCGCGGGCAAATCCCCGGAGGGCACTCGATGAAGTCAATCCTATCGGTCGTTGCGGCCGTGGTCGCTTGCACAATAGCAAGGCCGGTCATTGCCTCGTCCGATTCCAGTTCGATGGAGGCGGAGCGCTGGGGAGCAGCCATGCAGTCCGCCCGCTGGACCGGGCCGCTGCTGGCATCCAACGCCGAAACGCTCCCGCAGGGACATTTCTACACCGAACCCTATCTCTTCGATGTCATTTCCGGAGGCGACCATCATCCCGGATCGACCGGCTTCTATCAGTACGGACTATTCGATTCCCTGACGGTTGGACTGCAGCCCAACTTCGCGTTCGGAACCGATAGGGCCAACCGGAGCGCGTCGCTCGGCGACATCAAGCTGTTGTCGCAGCTGCGCCTCACCCATTTCACGCCGGAGCATCGGTTACCAACGATCGCAGTCATGCTCAACGCGGTCCTGCCGACCGGCAAGCACGATCATCTGGGCGCGCTGAAGCACGGCCACGGCGCTGGATCTTTCGCGCCGGAGGTCGGCGTGAACGTGCAGAATTATTTTATGATGCCGAACGGCCGGCTGCTGCGCGGTCGAATCAATGTGCTGAAGTCGTTCCCTCTCCGCACCGACATCTCGGGCCGCAGCGTCTACGGAACGGGGCCCGGATTTCGCGGCCACGCCAAGCCCGGCTCGAGAACGACGTTGATCGGCGCTGTCGAATATAGCTTGACCCGGGAATGGGTGCTGGCAATGGATGTCGAAGCCGACTTTTGGGGCAAGACCAAGGTCGAGGGCCGCGATGCGCCCGACGGACCGTTGGTGAGGCAAATAGCTCCCAGAAGCTGGAACGTCGGCTTTTCCCCGGCGGTCGAATATAATTGGAGCGATCGGTCAGGCGTTATCTTCGGCGTCTGGATCGTCCCCAAAGGTCATAACACCGCTGCGTCTATCACGCCGGCGGTCGCCTACAGCCGGTTCTGGTAGCCACCTCAGATGAGGTGGAACACGCCTCCAAGCAGAAGCAGGAAGCCGACCACCGCCAATCCGGCATGGGTGAAGACGACCCCTCGCGACGGCAGCTGCTGGCGCGCGTGGAACGAAGCCAGATAGAACCCGCCGAGCGCGGCAACGACCAAAATCACCAGTGCGATCGGGACGATGCTCGCGACATCCGCAGATTTGCCGAGAACGACGATCGCGGTCAGCACCAGACCTGTCGCCCCGAGAGCCGCATGGAGCAGCGAAAGCGCCCAGGGAGCCATGCGCCCTTTCAGAACGTGGGTAGCCATGATGAGGCCGCCCACCGCGCCGATGGCGAAAATGAGGACCGCGAGCTTAAGCATGATTTCCTCCTTTTTTGATCTCGGAGGATGCTTTTTGGGACCTTGCGGGTCACTTTGTCAACTTGAACAATTACAATGTTGCTAAAGATATAATTTGTATTAGATTCAAGGGCGATGAACGACGAAACCATCAGCGGACCGGCACGCAGCCGTGATCGAATTCTCGAAATCTTGTTGAGGACTGAGGAGCCTCAGAGCGTTCAAGCGCTCTCGGTAGCCCTCCGGATTTCGCGCAACGCTGCGCACCAGCACGTCATGGCCATGGAGCGGGGGGGCCTCGTCGAACGCGCGTCGGCGAGCCGCACCAAGGGCCGTCCTTCGCAAACCTATCGACTGAGTGCAGCCGGCAAAGCGACCTTTCCCCGTCAATATGCGCTCCTTGCGCGGCAATTGCTGGGGGAATTATCGCGGCATCTCGGGCCGGAAGAGTTGCGCCGGACGATGCAGCGGATCGGCGTATCGCTGGCCGACAGTCTGCGAAACGAGTTGGGTACCGATGCAGATCGGTCGATACCTCTCATTGCGAGCCTGATGCGTGATCTCGGCTATGAATCGCGAGCACTCGTCAGCGAGGGAGACCTGGAAATCGAGGCCCATAATTGCGTCTTCCACGATCTAGCCATGGCCGACCCGGCCATCTGCGAGGTCGACCTGGCGCTGTTGAGGTCGCTGTCGGGGCAGGCAGTCGATCACCGGCGCTGCATGGCGCGCGGCGAACGCTCGTGCCGCTTCGCGTTTAAGGGGAAAGGGTCGGGCGTATCGAGGGACGAATGACCGCACGTCCCCAAAAGCGCGGATTCTAGTCGGCGAAGTTATTCCGCCGCGGAGGCCTCGCCGCCAGCTTTCTTCTTGGCGGCCTTCGGCTTGTCGGCCTTGGGCTTGCCGTTGGCCTTTGCCCTAACCTTGGGCGCAGCGGGGACCATCTCGAACGAAGGCGCATTGTCCTTGATGCGGACCTTGACCTCGCCGCCGTTGACCAGCTTCCCGAACAGCAGCTCCTCGGCGAGCGGCTGCTTGATCTTCTCCTGGACGAGCCGGCCCATCGGGCGGGCACCGTAGAGCTTGTCGTAGCCACGCTGGACAATCCAGTCGCGGGCCTCGTCGTCGAGTTCGATATGGACGTTTCGGTCGGCCAGCTGCAGTTCGAGCTGAAGGATGAATTTGTCGACCACGCGCGCGACCACTGCCGGCGGCAGATAGGAGAAGGGAACGATCGCATCGAGGCGGTTGCGGAATTCCGGCGAGAACATCTTCTTGACCGCGTCCTCCTGAGCATCCTCGCGGCTTGACGCGCCGAACCCGATGCTTTCGCGCGCCATGTCCATGGCGCCGGCATTGGTGGTCATGATGAGAATGGTGTTGCGGAAATCGACCGTCTTCCCGTGGTGATCGGTGAGCTTGCCGTTGTCCATCACCTGCAGGAGGATGTTGAACAAGTCGGGGTGCGCCTTCTCGATCTCGTCGAGCAGAAGCACGCAATGCGGATGCTGATCGACGGCGTCGGTCAGGAGACCGCCCTGGTCGTAGCCGACATAGCCCGGAGGCGCTCCGATCAGGCGGCTGACCGAGTGCCGCTCCATATATTCGGACATGTCGAAGCGCTGGAGCGGAACGCCGAGGACGGCGGCGAGCTGACGCGCGACCTCGGTCTTGCCGACACCGGTCGGGCCGGAGAACAGATAATTGCCGATCGGCTTGTCGGGATCGCGCAGGCCCGCGCGGCTGAGCTTGATCGCACTTGCGAGCTTCTCGATCGCGAGGTCCTGACCGAAGACGACGCGCTTCAGGTCCGCCTCGAGATGCTCGAGCACCTGCTTGTCATCGGCGCTGACCGACTTCGGCGGGATCCGCGCCATGGTCGCGACCACCGCCTCAATCTCCTTGGGCGTGATTATTTTCTTGCGGCGCGAAGGCGGCACCAGCATCTGCATTGCGCCGACCTCGTCGATCACGTCGATCGCCTTGTCGGGCAGCTTGCGGTCATGGATGTAGCGCGCCGACAGCTCGACCGCGCTTTTCACCGCGTCCGGAGTGTAGCGGACATGGTGATGCTGCTCGAACGAGGAGCGAAGGCCCGCGAGGATCTTGATCGTGTCCTCCACGGTCGGCTCGTTGACGTCGATCTTCTGGAACCGGCGCAGAAGCGCGCGATCCTTCTCGAAATGATTGCGGAACTCCTTGTAGGTCGTCGAGCCGATGCAGCGGATCGTTCCGCTGGAGAGCGCGGGCTTCAGCAGGTTTGACGCATCCATCGCGCCGCCGGAAGTCGCGCCGGCGCCGATCACCGTGTGAATCTCATCGATGAAGAGGATCGCGCTCGGCATCTTCTCAAGCTCGGAAACCACCGACTTCAGCCGCTCCTCGAAATCGCCACGATACCGCGTGCCTGCCAGCAGCGCGCCCATGTCGAGCGCGTAGATCGTCGCGCCCTTGAGCACGTCGGGAACATCGCCCTCGATGATCTTGCGCGCGAGACCCTCGGCAATGGCGGTCTTACCGACGCCGGGATCGCCCACGTAGAGCGGGTTGTTCTTCGACCGGCGGCAGAGGATCTGCACGGTGCGGTCGACCTCGGGCATGCGCCCGATCAGCGGATCGACCTTGCCCGCGCGCGCCTTCTCATTGAGGTCAATGGTGAACTGCTTGAGAGCCGACTCCTTCTTGCCGCCCTCTTTTTCGCTTTTTTCCTCGGCGCCCTCTGGGCTGCGGGGTTCGGCTGCGGTCTCGCCTTTGCCGACGCCATGGCTGATGTAGGTCACGGCATCGAGGCGACTCATATCCTGCTGCTGCAGGAAATAGACTGCGTAGCTTTCTCGCTCCGAGAAGAGCGCGACGAGAACGTTGGCGCCGGTGACTTCGTCGCGCCCGGACGATTGGACGTGCAGGATCGCGCGCTGGACGACGCGCTGGAAGCCGCTTGTAGGGGTCGGGTCGGTCGCGCTGTCGGCAACGAGCGCCCCAAGCTCGTTGTCCAGATATTGCTTGACGCTGGAGCGCAACTCGTCGCGGCTGACTCCGCAGGCGGTCATCACCTTCGACGCATGCTCATCGTCGATCAGCGCGATCAGAAGATGCTCGAGAGTCGCATATTCGTGCCGGCGGCGGCTGGCCTCCCCAAGCGCATTGTGGAGGGTCTGTTCGAGCTCGCGGGCGAAACTGGGCATTGACGTGGCTACTCCTGGTCCGCCGAGATTGGAGCGGACATGGTTAACAATGTCATACGCTCCGTCCTGCCAATCAAGGGGCAAGAGCGGGGCTTATCCCCAATTATCGCTCGACCAGAATGTTCGGAAGGTGAACGGCAGCCTCAGGTAAACGCGAAAGCGTTATCACGGTTTCTTGAAGAGCTCTTCAGCGGCGGACCGGTGAGTCTGCGCGCGCTGCATATGTGCCTCGACCCGTGCGATCTCCGCCTTCAAGATCTCTATTCGCTCTTTCAGCTCCTCGATCGACATCGGATCGAGGTCTTGCTTGCCGAGCGCGACGAGCGGGTCGTCGGGCTTGCTCGGAAAAAGTTCTTCCAGGTCCATCGGGCAGAATCGTTGACCCTCTCACCGCTCAAGTCAATAAGCACGCCGCCGTGACAAAGACTCCTTCATCCATGATGGCGGTGGTCGCGCCTCAGCCTGACGGCGCTGAGGAACTGGCGCTGGTTGAGCAGCCGGTGCCGCGGGTTGGCCGCGACGAAGTCCTGATCAAGGTCGCTGCGGCGGGCGTCAATCGGCCCGACATCCTGCAGCGACGCGGACTCTATCCACCTCCTCCTGGGACTCCGGATATCCTCGGTCTCGAAATCGCCGGCGAGGTGATCGAAGCGGGGGAACAGGCCGAACGGTTGCTCGGACGGCAGGTCTGTGCGCTCGTTGCCGGGGGTGGCTACGGCGAATATTGCGCCGCGCCGATGGGCACGTGTCTGCTCATACCACGTGGTCTCTCCGCGGTTGAGGCGGCGGGAATGCCCGAAACCCTGTTCACAGTGTGGGTGAACCTGTTCGAGCGCGGATTCGCCGCCGACGGCGACTGGGTGCTGGTCCACGGCGGCACGAGCGGGATTGGAACGATGGCCATCGCGCTCGGCCGATTGTTCGGGCTCAAGGTCATCGTAACCTGCGGGACCGACGAAAAATGCGCGCGCGCTCTCGAGCTCGGGGCCGAAGCCGCCGTCAACTATCGGACCGCCGACTTCGTCGAAGTTGCACAGCGGCTGACCGACGGCAAAGGCGTGGACGTCGTGTTAGACATGGTCGGCGGCGACTATGTGGCGCGCAACCTCAAGGCGTTGGCCGAGGATGGGCGGCATGTTTCGATCGCATTTCAGCGGGGCGCGAAGGTCGAGATTGCGATTCCCGAGGTGATGCGACGACGACTGACCCTGACGGGATCGACGCTGCGTGGCCGCTCGGTGGAATTCAAGACGATGGTTGCGGATGAGATTGCAAAGACGGTCTGGCCGTACGTCAAGGGAGGACGGCTGAAGCCGGTCATCGACTGCACGTTCCCATTGAACGAAGCGGCCGCGGCACACGCCCGCATGGAGTCGGGCAAGCACGTCGGCAAGATAGTTCTCGAGATCGGGAAATGAGCGAGCAGCTCATCCTTCACGAATACGCCGCCTCGGGGAATTGCTACAAGGTGCGGTTGACCGCCGCGCATGTCGGAGTGCCGCTCGAACGGCGCGAATATGACATCATGAAGGGCGAGACACGGACGCCTGAGTTTCTCGCCAAGGTCAATCCGAACGGTCGCATCCCCGTACTTCAGGCGGGCGACCGTTTCATTCCGGAGAGCAATGCCGCCTGTTACTTCATCGCTTATGGCTCGCCGCTCATCCCGAGCGACCGGTTCGACCAGGCCGATATGCTGCGGTGGATGTTCTTCGAGCAATATAATCACGAGCCCAACATCGCGACCTTGCGCTTCTGGAAAGACATGGTCGGATTCGATCGGCTGACCGAGGCCCAGCGACTGCAGATTCCGCTAAAGCGACAAGCCGGCGCTGCCGCGCTCAAGCTCATGGACGAGCATTTGGCCCGCCGCAAATGGCTGGTGGGGAACACGCTGAGCCTCGCCGACATTTGCCTGTTCGTCTACACCCATGTTGCCGATGAAGCCGATTTCGACCTCGCTCTTTATCCCGGTGTTGTGGCGTGGATGGAGCGGATCATGAGGCAGCCCGAACATATTGCGTTCGACGCCTAGAGACCTTGCCCGAACCGCAGTCGAAGGTTAAATCGCGAGCCAAGCCGGCCGCTCCGAGAGGGGCGGCCCTATTCATTTTCAATTCCGTTGTTTTCGGGAGAATCCCAGTGGCCCAGCCCCTGATGCCCCACGCGACCGCCGCCTGGCTGGTCGACAATAGTTCGCTAACCTTCGAGCAGATCGCCGAATTCTGCGGCCTGCACATCCTCGAAGTACAGGCGATCGCTGACGATACCGCCGCAACCAAGCTCACCGGACGCGACCCGATCCGCGCCGGCGAATTGACGCATGAGGAGATCGAGAAGGGACAGAAAGATCCTGATTACGCCCTGAAGATGCACAAGGCGCCGGAGGCGGTGCGGCGCACGCGCGGACCGCGCTACACGCCGGTTTCGAAGCGCCAGGACAAACCCGACGGAATTGCGTGGATCATCAAAAATCATCCAGAGGTCAGCGACGGGCAGATCGGCAAGCTGATCGGCACGACGCGCACGACCATCGCCGCGATCCGCGACCGGACCCACTGGAACATCGCCAATATCACGCCCAAAGACCCGGTGACGCTCGGCCTTACGAGCCAGCGTGAGCTTGACGCGGCGGTGGCCAAGGCGGCGAAGACAGCAGGCAAGACGGAGCAGCAGGATACCCGCCTCGAAGGCGACCGGGCGGCGTTGATCGAGCAGCTTCGTGCCGAGCGGGAGCAGCATGTCCGCGACGCCGAGGCGGCGCTCGCTGCCGCCAGCGAGGAGGCGCTGCGTGACGAAGTCGTTCCGGGCATCCGCGATCCCTTCAAGAACACGCCCGTAGAATAAGGCTGCTCTGCTTGATTCGCGGCCCTCTGAGGGTCAGAAGCTGAACCATGGCTACTGTTGAAGACGTCAGCCAGCTGAGCTTCGAGGCTGCGCTTGCGCGGCTCGAGGAGATCGTGCGTGCGCTCGAGAAAGGCGAGACGCCGCTCGATCAGTCGATCGAGCTCTACCAGGAAGGCGACCGACTGAAGCGCCATTGCGAAGCTCGCCTGAAAGACGCGCAAACGCGGATCGAGCAGATTGCGTTCGGCAGCGACGGCAAGCCGGCAGGGCTCAAGCCGTTCGATGCCGGTTGAAACGATCGACCGGCTGGCAAGCGAGCTGCAGGCCGAAGCGAAGCGCGTCCGCGCGGACGTGGATGCCTTCTTCGCGAAAGCGCTCGAAGGTACCGGCGACGGTCGCGACCGGCTTTATCAAGCCATGCGTCATGCCGCGATGGGCGGAGGCAAGAGACTCCGGCCGCTCCTGACCATTGCCGCATCGCGTCTCTTCGCGATCGATCCGCATCGCGCTCTGCGGGTCGGCTGCGCGATAGAGGCGATCCATGTCTATTCGCTGATCCATGACGATCTACCTTGCATGGACGATGCCGAGCTGAGACGCGGGAGGGCGACGGTGCACAAGGCTTTCGGTGATGCGGAAGCGGTGCTCGCAGGAGACAGTCTGCATGCACTTGCCTTTGAAATCCTCGCCGACCCGGCGACTCACGAGGACCCGTGGGTCCGCTCGGACCTTGTGCTCGAGCTCGCACGCGCCGCGGGTCCATCGGGGATGGCAGGGGGGCAAATGATGGACCTGGTTGCCGAGGGCCAGCGACTCGACCTGCCTGCGATCACCCGGCTTCAGCAGCTCAAAACCGGTGCGCTCATCGAATATTCGGTCGAGGCCGCCTGCATTATGACCAAGCTGCCGAATGATGCGCGGACACCCTACCGCGGTTATGCGCGCAACATCGGCCTCGCTTTTCAAATCGCCGACGACCTTATCGATCACAGCGGTGACGAAGCCGCAGCGGGCAAGCCCACAGGCAAGGACGCGAACGCAGGGAAAGCGACCTTCGTGTCGCTGCTCGGCGAGGATCGCGCGCGCCAACAGGCGGGCTTTCTTGTCAATCAGGCGATCGAACATTTATCGGGTCATGGGAGCGAGGCCGATCTGTTGCGTGCCATCGCCCGCTTTGCCGTCGAGCGGGATCACTAGGGGAGAGGCCAGTGAAAGTTGCGGTCTATCCGGGGACTTTCGACCCGATTACGCTTGGCCACCTCGACATCATCCGGCGCGGCGCCCACCTGGTCGACAAGCTCGTTATCGGAGTGACGACCAACCCGTCTAAGGAGCCGATGTTCACGGTTGCGGAGCGGCTGGAGATGGTGCGCCGCGAAACAGGGGAAATCCCTGGCAATATCGCGGTCGTCGAGTTCGACTCGCTGCTAATGGAATTTGCGGAGGCCCAAGGCGCGTCAATGATCCTCCGGGGTCTAAGAGCGGTCGCCGACTTCGAATATGAGTTCCAGATGGCGGGCATGAACCAGCAGCTCAATGACGACATCGAGACGGTTTTTTTGATGGCCGACGTATCGCTTCAGCCGATCGCGTCGAAGCTGGTGAAGGAGATCGCGCGTTACGGCGGGTCGATCGACAAATTCGTGACACCGGCCGTGGCGGAAGACGTCCGTCGCCACTTGAACGGTTCACGCTAGCGTCAGAGCAATAGTCCCATCAGGCGGTCAATTTCGGGGAGAATTATGTTTAAGGGCTTGTTCGTGTTGCCGTTTGTCGCGTTTTTGATCGCCGCTGCACCCCCTCCAGCCGCCCCGTCGGCGCCCAGTATAGCCGCGCCTCCTGAGGTGGTCGCCAACCCCGCGAACCGACTGATCCTCCTGCTCTCGAACGGCGGAACGGTGGTGATCCAGTTGCGACCCGACCTCGCGCCGCATCATATCGAGCGCATCCAGACGCTGGTACGGCGCGGATTCTACAATGGCCTCACGTTCCATCGCGTGATTCCCGGCTTCATGGCTCAGGGCGGCGATCCGAAGGGTACGGGCGAGGGGGGCTCCGAGCTCCCCGACCTGAAGGCCGAGTTCACGGCGGTTCCGTTTCTCAGGGGCACAGTGGGGGCGGCGCGTGCCGAGAACCCGGACACGGGCAACAGCCAATTTTTCATCATGTTCGCGCCCAATTCCAGCCTCGATAACAATTACACGGTGCTCGGGCGAGTGATCTCGGGCATGGACGCGGTCGACAGGATCGCACCCGGAGAGCCTCCGGCTGAGCCCACGAAAATTGTGAGTGCAACGCTCGGCGGCTAATCAGGCGCGCCATGCGCGTCGCCGATTTCGACTTCGATCTTCCCGCCGAGCGCATCGCCCTGAGGCCCGCACGGCCCCGAGACAGCGCGCGTTTGCTGGCCGTCCGCGGCCGCGACATTTCAGACCACCAGATGCTCGATTTGCCGAACTTGCTCGAGCCGGGTGACGTGCTGGTTTTCAACGACACCAAGGTGATTCCGGCGCAGCTCGAGGGAAGGCGAGGGGAAGCGAGCATCGGCGCCACCTTGCACAAACGCGAAGGTCCACGGGAATGGTGGGCGTTCCTGCGCAACGCCAAGCGGGCCCGAAGTGGAGACACGATCGACTTTGGTGAAGGCGTTCACGCCTCGGTCGCGGAGAAAGCGCAGGACGGGTCGGCGCTCCTCCACTTCCACGGCGAGGAGCCGGTCGAGCTTCTGATCGAGCGCGCCGGGCGGATGCCGCTCCCGCCCTATATCGCCTCACGCCGCGAGATCGATGAAGCCGACCGCCAGGATTATCAGACCATGTTCGCGCGCGAGGAGGGGGCGGTTGCAGCTCCAACTGCCGCGCTGCATTTCACACCCCGTTTAGCGGAGGCACTCGACGCGAGTGGAATCGGCCGCGAGACCCTGACCCTGCACGTCGGCGCGGGCACCTTTCTCCCGGTCAAGTCCGAAAAGATCGAAGAGCATAAAATGCACGCCGAATGGGGCCACATCGATGGTGCAACTGCTGGTCGGTTGAACGAGGTTCGCAGGTCAGGGGGGCGGCTGATCGCTGTCGGGACGACAAGCCTGCGCTTGCTTGAAAGTGCAGCTGACGAGAGCGGTACGATCCGCTCATTCGAAGGCGACACGGCAATCTTCATCACGCCCGGTTATTGCTTCAAGGCGATCGACGGACTGATCACCAATTTCCACTTACCCAAGTCGACGCTGTTCATGCTGGTCAGCGCGCTGATGGACCTCGACGTCATGAAGTCGGCTTATGACCATGCGATCGGAGCTGGTTATCGCTTCTACAGCTATGGCGACGCTAGCTTGCTGCTGCCATATCGCGCCCGCTAAGCGCCCTCGCGTGCCTCGCTTCTCCTTCTCGATCGCGGCCGACGATGATGGCGCGCGCACCGGCGTCATTTCCATGGATCGTGGTGAGATTCGCACGCCGGCGTTCATGCCGGTGGGGACGGCAGCGACGGTAAAGGCGATGCGGCCCGAAGAGGTGCGCATGGCGGGTGCCGACATCATCCTCGGCAATACCTATCATTTGATGCTTCGGCCCGGAGCCGAGCGCATCGCCAAGCTAGGCGGGTTGCACAGGTTCATGGGCTGGGACGGCCCAATTCTGACC
>JBKPLG010000046.1:0-23783 GCA_046731515.1 Pseudomonadota bacterium
GGTTCACGGTGAACGCCGTGCCTTTTACGACAAGGGCGAAAGGCAACTACGATTCCCACAGTCTGCTTGCGAGCCTCGTCTATAACTTCAACTCGCGGGAAGCGGCTCCGCCGCCGATACCCGCTGCCGCACCTGCACCACCGCCGCCACCGCCTGCCGCCCCATCGACGCAGACCTGTCCGGATGGATCGGTGATCCTCACAACGTCGACCTGCCCGGCTCCGCCGCCACCGCCGCCGGCGCCAACAGAGCGCGGCGAGCGCGGCGAGCGCGGCTAATTTAAAGGCGCATAACCCTCGTAAAAGAGGGCAACTTCACTCCCGGGCCGGTTCCCCCGCGCCCGGGAGCTTTTTGTCAGTGAGAAAGCCGCGTCATGCTGGTCGGGAACGTCGGCCAGCGATGTTGGGCCATTAGCTTCAGCGTGATCGTGTCTTCACGGTTGAGGCCCTGATAGACCCACATATTCCGGAGCACGGCCGGCACGTAGTAACGCGTCTCCCAATAAGGGATGGATTCGATCCACAGCAAAGGATCGCCCTTGTCGTTGATCCCCGCCCAGCGCGCGACCGGTAGCGGACCAGCGTTGTAGGAAGCGATGACCCGCGGCAGCTGGCCTGCGGTCGCCGACGACCCGCGCATCATTTCGAGAAAACACTGACCGAATTCGAGATTATAGGTCGGATCGGTAAGCGCTGCCCGGGAATAAGGAACGCCCCGGTTCCTCGAGAGCATCTGCGCCGTGTCAGGCAGGACCTGCATCAGGCCAACAGCGCCGGCCGTGCTGATCGCGGCCCTGCGGAACGACGATTCCTGAACGATATGGCCGTAGGCGAGGGCGGGATCGACACGCCACCCATTGAGTGGATTCCAGCGCGGATTGGGGTAGCGGTCTGCCGCGTCGGAGCGTGCGCCCCATTGGCCGTTGTTGGCGAGCCAAAGCTGAGCGGCCGGAAGATCGAGCCTTTTCGCGACCTGGATCAGCGCATGATGTTCCGAAGAAGTACCGATCCGAGCCTGGTGGCGTAGCATTTCCTCAGCAAGGCTCGTCTCACCGATCCTTGCGAGCTCCGCCGCCCGTTTGACGTTCGCATATTGTTCGACCGAAGCGTCGAAGCCGACATAGGGGTCAGATGGAAGCTTGGTGTCCATGCCAAGCGTTTCGCGGGCAATCAGGCCATAAAAGCTCTCCGCGCCTTCGGCTGTGTTCGCCGCCGCCCTGAGCAGCGGCTCTACCGACCTCGGCCGGCGGCAAACCTGCTCCGAACGCGCGGCCCAATAATAGCCGCCAGCCCGGAGCTCGCGCTGCTGTGCGAGCTGAACGACCTGCTGAAATGCGCGCGAAGCGGCTTCACAATCGCCGAGCCGCCAGGAAGCAAGGCCCGACACCCAGGCTGCCTGCGACGCCCAGTCGCCTCTGGCGCCCTGCCTCCACGTCTCGGCAACGCGCCGAGCGTCCATGTCCAGGCCCAGGATATAATAAATGAAAGCGACGCGCGTGCCCGCCTCCGCGCGGGCCTCGACCGAGAGGTACGGAGCTTGGGTTACGAGCAAGGCCTCAGCGCCCGCGGCGTCGTCGACCTTGACGAGCGAATCCAGCGAGGCGCGAAGCGAATCAGCGGCCGGCTCCCCCTGGACGGGCTTGGCGCGATAACGAACAGGTGCCGAACCGAGCCGGTAAATCGGCCTTTCCGGATAGATGAGCGGTGGCGTAGACGCACCGCGAGTGATCGCCATGCGAGCGAGCTGGTCGGCCTGGGGAAGCTCGGGAGCCTCGATGAGCAATGCCTGCAAGGAGGCCAGATCGACCGCGGGCGAGCCTCTGGCGGTGTAAAGCTCGGCCTTCGCCACCGTTGTGAGCACGCTTCGCGGAAGAGCGGCGATTCCTGCGCGGGCGGAAGCCCAATTGCCCGCGTCAATCGCATCGAACACGCCCCGCCAGTCCTTCGGTATAGCGATGACCGGCGCGGGTGGAGGCGCAGGTTGGAGTGACGGCTGGGGCGCTTGCGGAGCGGCAGGCTGTTGCGCCGGTAGCTGGGGGATAGTGGGCGGTTGCGTCTTGAGCGAATCGGGATTTCCAACCGGGGGTTGGGAGACGGTCGGCTGCGCGCTGGCTGGTTCCGGCGAGGACAAGGGAGCGAGCGGATCCTGCGATTGCGCAAATAGAGGGGCAGCGGCAATCAACGCTCCAAATCCAAGCAAACCAGCCTTCAAGATTCATCCTCCATCAGAAGTAGAAGATCCCGCCATGCCAGAGACTTATCTAAGGGTCGATTAATGAGGTGGCGGGGGTGAAATGTTGCAACGGTGCGAACGCCCTCGATTTTGTGCACGTGGCCGCGCGCCTGGACGAGCCGCTTGCCGAGCAGTGCGACACATGGCCCGTCGCCGAACAAAAGAAGACGCTGCGGCTTGGCGAGGCGGATTTGTTCACGGGCGATATCGGCGCAAGCCTCGCGCTCAGTTTCATTCATCCGGGCACCCGGTGCATGGACGCAGGAAAGCGATGCGCTGTAGGCCTGATCGGACGCGATCCCAATGGCCGCAAGCATGCGCTGGGCAAGAATCCAGGAGACGCCACCGATCGGCTGACCCGCAGCGGCATCTTCCAGCGCGGGGGCGTCAGCAAGAAGCATCACGGGAGCATTTTCGGGTCCATGCGGAAGGACCCGTTTGGAGCCCGAACCCGCCAGCGGAAGTTGAACGCTGCTTGCGAGCCATTGCTGAAGCCCGGCAAGCGTTTCGTGGCTCGGTCGGGTGATGTTGGCTTCGCTACCGGGCTCAGGGGAAGGTCTGGCGCGTGGCGCCTGCGGCTTCATCCAGTCGCGCGGCTCTTCCTGAACAGGGACATCGACGCCTGCGTCGAGCCACCACGCGAGCGCGCTTCTAGCCTCTGCTAGGCCGATATGACCTGCGTCCCCACCCACCTGTGCAATCCTCAACGCCATTGACGCGACGGTCAAGGAATTGGCAGGGCATTTGAGTCGAATTGTGGTTTCGGCGCGACGAGACGCGGAGCGAGCCGCTCGGCCGCGGAAGAGCGAGAGGATTGGATGAGCGAACGCGAATCCATGCAATATGATGTCATCATTGTCGGCGCCGGTCCGGCGGGCCTGACCGCTGCGATCCGCCTCAAGCAATTGGCGAACGAGGCCGGCCGCGACCTTTCCGTCTGCATCCTCGAAAAGGGGAGCGAGGTCGGCGCTCACATCCTTTCCGGCGCCGTGGTCGATCCGATCTCGCTTAACGAGCTGATCCCCAACTGGAAGGAAAAGGATTCGCCACTGACCATTCCGGTAAGCGAGAACCACCACTGGATCCTCACGAAGAGCGGCAAATGGGGCATGCCGGAAATGCTCATGCCCCCATTCATGCGCAACCGCGGCACCTATACGCTGAGCCTCGGCAATTTCTGTCGTTGGCTGGCGGGCCAGGCGGAGGGGCTCGGAGTCGAGATTTTTCCCGGATTTCCCGCGTCCGAGATCCTGTTCCATGAGGATGGGTCGGTGAAAGGGGTGGCGACCGGCGACATGGGTATCGCTCGCGACGGTAGCCACCGCGCAGATTATCAGCCCGGTATTGAACTCCACGGGCGATATACGTTTTTCGCAGAGGGCGCCCGTGGACACCTAACAAAGCGCCTGAGCGAAATCTTCGGCCTTAGAGACGAAAGTGGTCCACAAGTTTTCGGTTTAGGGGTCAAAGAGTTGTGGGACATTCCTGCTGAAAAACATAAGCCTGGAAGAGTGGTCCACACACAGGGCTGGCCCCTATCGGATGCTTGGGGCGGTGGATTTCTCTACCACCAAGACAATAACCAGGTCGCGCTCGGCTTCGTCGTCTCGCTCGACTATTCGAACCCGTATTTGTCCCCGTTCGAGGAATTCCAGCGCTGGAAGACCCATCCCGCAATCGCGACGGAAATCGAAGGGGGCCGACGCGTGTCCTATGGCGCCCGGGCCATCAACGAAGGCGGGTACCAAGCCATTCCTAAGCTGGTTTTCCCCGGCGGAGCGCTGATCGGCTGTTCCGCAGGCTTCGTGAACGTGCCGCGAATCAAAGGCACCCACACGGCGATGAAGTCAGCCATGCTCGCGGCAGAAGCGGCTTTTGAGGCAATCTCGGGCGATCGTTCGAGCGATGTGCTCGATGCGTATCCGGCCGCGCTCCGTAAGAGCTGGGTCACCAAGGAGTTAAGACTGGTGCGCAATGCGCAGCCGGCGGTGGCGCATTGGGGCGGCTTCGCTGGCACCCTCTATGCCGGGCTCGACATGTGGTTGAATTATCTCAAGATTGGCGTGCCTTGGACTCTGAAGCTTCAGCCCGATCACACCAGCCTTAGGCGCAAACAGAATGTGACGCCAATCGCTTACCCCAAGGCGGATGGCGTGCTAACCTTCGACCGGTTGTCGTCGGTATTCGTGTCCAACACCAACCATGAGGAGGACCAGCCGGTTCATCTAACGCTCAAGGACGCGGACATACCCACGGCCATCAATCTGCCGGTCTATGCGGGTCCCGAGCAGCGTTATTGCCCCGCAGGAGTTTACGAATTCGTCGAGGATGAGAGTGGATCGCCGAGACTTCAGATCAATGCCCAGAACTGCGTCCACTGCAAGACGTGCGACATCAAGGATCCGACCCAAAACATCAACTGGGTCACACCCGAAGGTGGCGGAGGACCGAATTATCCCAACATGTAAATGGCTTGGCGGCGCTGCGTTGGCCGCTCTGCTGATTGCGCCGGGTCCCGCCGCGGCCCGGCTAAACGCTTCTTCGGGCGATCCGGCCCGGATGTATGTTGAGGCTCGCGCGGCGTCGATGAGCGGCGATCACGCGCGATCTGCTTCCTTGCTGACGTCGCTCGCCGCCAGTCAGCCCGATCAGATCGACATCGCGCGCAAGGCACTCGGCGAGGCGATGGGTGCCGGGCAGATGGACCTGGCGTTGAGGCTCGCGCGCTCAATACCCCCGGCCAAGCTGTCAAGCGACGCGCGGCTATTGATGGTGGCCGACGAAATCAGGCGCGACCATCCGGACCGCGCACAACAATGGCTCCGCGTTGCGAGCGAAGCCGGAGACCTTACGTTCCTCGCCCCGCTGATTACTGCTTGGGCGGCGGCCGAGCGGGGCGACCTAAACACCGCGCTGGTCACGATCGACCAAATTCCGGCGAACAGCTTGTTCGGACCGCTACGCGCCGAGCAGCGCGCCCTCATCCTTCTGAAATTCCGCCGTGCGGCGGAAGCAGAGCCCTTTGCCCGCCGGGCAATCGGTACGTCGGGTGCGCGGGAAGATCGGTTGCGGGTCGCTCTAGCAGATGGCTTCCTTGCAGCGGGAGACCGCGCCCGGGCCCTTGGTATGCTGGATGGCATGGGAACAGAGACACCTGCCGCCCGGCAGCGCGTACTCGCCGGAAAATCCAGCGGTCAGGCGATCGATACTGCCGCCAAAGCTTACAGCGAAACCCTGGTAGCCTTCGGCGGCGATCTCGCCCGGCTACAGCGGGGCTCGCCACCGATCGGCCTTGTGCAGGTTGCACGCTATGCCGATCCTGAGAACAGCAGCGCTGTCATTCTGCTCGGGCTTCTGCTCGATGATCAGGGCCGGACGGAAGAAGCGCTCAGCGTGCTGCGCAGCGTAACGCAGAGCGACGCGCTTATTGGGCAAGTTCGCGATGTTCAGGTGCGGATCCTGAGTGACGAAAAACGGCTCAACGAGGCTTATACGTTGGCGGCAAGTGCCGCTGCGGCTCCGGGTGCGCACGCTGGCGATCTGTCTCGGCTGGGGGACGTCTATCAGGCGATGAAGCGGCCCGATCAGGCGGCCGACGCCTATGGCCGGGCCGTTGCCCTTGCGCGGGCGCAAGGCCTCAAGACCGAACTCTGGCCGATGCTTCTGCTTCAGGCGAGCTCGCTCGAGGAAGCCAAACGCTGGCCCGAAGCTCGCGCGACGCTGCAGCAGGGCCTTGCGATCGCGCCCGATCAGCCGTTGCTGCTCAATTTCCTCGGCTATGCCAAACTCGAGCGCGGCGAAGACCTCGATGCCGCTGAAGCGATGATCCGCAAGGCGAGCGAGCTGGCGCCGGACGATGCATCTATCACCGATTCACTCGGTTGGGCGCAATTCAAGCGCGGCAAGATTGGCGAGGCGATCGCTACCCTGCAGAAGGCGGCCGAGAAGGACCCGGACCAGGCCGAGATTCAGGAGCATCTCGGCGACGCCTTGTACAAGTCGGGCCGGCGGTATGAGGCGCGGTTTGCCTGGAACGCAGCGATGGTCACCGCAGAGGACGAAGTTGCCGCGCGTGTGAAGGCGAAGCTCGCCTCTGGGCTTACGCTGTCCAACGCCGCGCCTTGATCCCAGCGCGGGAGATCGCTGCCGCCAAGCTCAACCTCGCACTTCACGTGCGCGGGCGGCTGCCCGATGGTCGGCATGCGATAGAGACGATTTTTGCCTTTTGCACAGATGGGGATCGGCTGAGCGCCGAACTCTCGGACGGACTTTTTCTGAGCGTCTCTGGACCGTTCGCCGGCGAGCTCCTTGAAAACGATGATAATCTGGTGATGCGCGCTGCGCGCGAGCTCCAGGCCGCGGCCGGATGTGAGCAGGGCGCGGCGATCACGCTCAACAAGACACTGCCGGTCGCATCGGGCATTGGCGGCGGCTCGGCTGATGCGGCTGCGACGCTAAGACTCCTGACTTCGCTCTGGAGGATCGACCCCGCGCATGCGTCAGCAGTTGCGCCGAAGCTTGGGAGTGATGTGCCGGCGTGCCTGCTGAGCCTTTCGACCAGAGGCGAGGGCGCGGGCGATTCGCTGGCTCCGATCGAACTGCCCGAGATTTCCGGGACGCCCGTCTTGCTTATCAATCCGCGAGTGCCGTTGCGCACGGTCAACGTCTTCTCGCGGTGGGACGGAGTGGACTACGGTCCGCTGGGGGACTGGCGTGTGGGACGCAACGATCTCGAAACGCCGGCGATCGCGCTCGTCCCGCAGATCGAGACCGTGCTCGCCTGGCTCGCGGTTCAACCTGGGGCCGATTTCGTACGAATGTCGGGGTCGGGCGCGACTTGTTTCGCTTTGTTCGACAACGACGAAAGTCGAGATGCTGCGGCAGACCGGGTCCCGCGTGAATGGTGGCGCATGGCGACCGACTTGCGTTAGACCGCGCGGCCATGGACGCTGGCCGACCGATCCTGACCGGAGAGCAGATGCGCGCCGCCGAAGAGGCGGCGATCAGCGGGGGAACCAGTGTTCAGGAATTGATGGAGCGGGCAGGGGCGGCGCTCGCGGAGGCAATATACCGCTTCGCCGGGCCGATGCCCGTACTGATTTTTTCAGGTCCGGGGAATAACGGCGGAGACGGCTATGTCGCTGCGCGTTACCTCGCCGAGCGCGGTGTGAAAGTGCGCGTCGCTGCGCTTAAGGAGCCGAAGAGCGACGCCGCCAAATGGGCACGATCGCAGTGGAGCGGCGAGGTTGAGCAGCTGTCCGAGGGGACTGAGCCCGAGCCGCTCGTGCTCGATGCACTCTTCGGTACGGGGCTGAAGCGCGGACTGGAAGCAGCTGCCGTCAAACAACTTCTGAGATCGTGCGAGGCGGCAACAAACAGGATCGCGTGCGACTTGCCCAGTGGCGTCGAAGCGGACACCGGCGCGGAGCTCAGTGCCGTTCAAAATTTCGACCTGACCGTGACGTTCGGCGCGCTCAAGCCCGCGCATAGGCTCTTTCCGGCGATGCACAAATGCGGACGCGTCGTTCTTGCGGATATCGGCATCGAAGCAAGCACGCAGTGGCGGGAAATCGCGCCACCTGACCTGCCCGTGCTCGATTCGAACGCCAACAAATATACCCGCGGCCTCGTCTCGATTGTCTCAGGCCAGATGCCTGGAGCAGCCGCCCTAGCTGCGACCGCCGCCGCAAGGGCAGGGACGGGAGCCGTGCGTCTGTATGCCAGCGAGATCGTCGCGAATGTGCCCGCCGCCGTGGTCCAGGGCCGGAAATGGACTGGAGACGAACGAAAGGCCCGGGCGCTGCTCGTCGGTCCCGGGCTCGGCCGCGACGACCGGGCCTCGAAATTGTTGAAGGAGGCGCTCGCTGCTGGCGCGCCGACGGTCATCGACGCGGATGCTCTGCGACTTGTGAACCCCGAACAGGTCTCGGCCGTGGATCAACCCCAAGGCCAACGGCCCATCCTGACGCCGCACCATGGGGAATTCGAGCATCTCTTCGGAAAGCTCGACGGATCGAAGATCGAACAGGCGTTGGAGGCTGCGCGCCGGGCCCGTGCGATCGTCGTCTATAAGGGTCCGGACACGGTCGTCGCCAGTCCGGACGGCAAAGTCGCTCTTGCTCCTCCGGCGCCCTCCTATCTGGCAAGCGCGGGCTCTGGAGACGTCCTGGCGGGGCTGATTGCGGCGATCCTTTCGCGAGTTGGGAACAGCTTCGAAGCCGCTTGCGCCGGAGTCTGGCTGCATGGCCGGGCTGCTGAACTCGCGGGACCGCAGATGATCGCGGACGACCTCGCTGCCGCCATTCCCGACGCTATCGCCGCGCTGTGAATGAGCTGATCGTCCGCATTGCGGCACGCGGAGACGGCGTCACGATAAGCGGACGTCACGTGCCGTTCGGCGTGCCGGGCGATGCGCTGCTGGACGATGGCGCGCTCGCCCCTGGCCCGCACCATCAAGAGCCGCCATGCAGCCACTTCCCCGAATGCGGCGGGTGTCAGCTGCAACATGCGGATGACTCGGCGTATCGAGGCTACCTGGTTTCTCGTGTCGAAACGGCGCTCGCTCAACACGATCTCGCGACCAAGATCCGCGAGCCACACCTGTCACCGCCCAAGAGCCGGCGGCGGGCGACGCTCCGGGCGATGCGCGTGGGGCAGGGCGTGGTGATCGGCTTCAACGCCGCGAAGTCGCACCGAATCGTCGACATGCGCGAATGCCATATCCTCCGGCCGGAGCTGTTCGCATTGATCGTGCCCCTGAGAGGGCTGCTTGCGGCCCTCCTGCCGCCGCGGGGCGCGGCTGAGGCGCATTTCACGCTCGTCGACCAGGGAGTCGACCTGCTGCTCAAGAGCATCGAGGCGAAAGCGTTGCAGGCAATCGAAGCAATGACGTCATTTGCTGCCGAGCAGCGGCTCGCGCGCCTCAGCTTCGATCAGGGGATCGGACCCGAAACCGTCTACGAACCAGAGCCAGCCACCGTCACGCTCTCAGGCGTGCCCGTCGGCTTCCCTGTCGGCGGGTTTCTCCAAGCCACCAGCGATGGAGAGAAGGCGCTAACGACCGCGGTTCAAGACGCGATTGGAAATCGTACGGCGGACCTGTTCGCCGGCCTCGGCACGTTCGCCCTGGCGGTCGGCGCGAGCTATGCAGCCGAAGCCTCGCGTGACGCAGCCGCGGCCTTGAAGGGCGCTAATCCTGCACTGAAGGTGGAGCATCGCGATTTATACCGGCGGCCGCTCGATCTCGCGGACCTGAGCCATTTCGACGCCGTCATTCTCGACCCACCGCGAGCTGGGGCGGCAGAGCAGATTACGGCGCTAGCTGGCTCAAACGTGGCGCAGATCGCTTATGTCAGCTGCAATCCCGCGACCTTCGCGCGCGACGCCAAGACACTTGTCGATGGAGGCTATACGCTCGAATGGGTCAGACCGGTCGGCCAGTTTCGCTGGTCGACCCATGTGGAGCTGGCCGCCTGTTTCACCCGTTAGTGCATGAACAAGTGCCGGCCGAAGCAGTCGTGGAGGATCCTGAAGCCGGCATGGGTCGTGAGGCCGATCAGGCATAAGGAAGCCAGCGCAAACGCCGTGAACCGGTAGGCGACGATGTTCACGGTGCCCTGGATCAGGCTGTGCACGACCCTCAAGATGACATAGCCCCAGGCGAGGTACAGATTGATGCCGGCCCCCATATCCATGAACGCAAGAGTCAGCGCGATCGCGTAGAAGATCGTCGGCTGCTCCATCAGATGGTTGTAATTGTGGGACTTCCATTGCGCGGCTGGATCGGCGCGGCCCTCCAGGTCCACCCCACGTGACCCGGCGGGCATGTTCGAGAAGGTGACCCCAAGCCTGCGGAACTCGGCGCCCCGGCTAATCAACATCCAGAGCATCACGATCAGGGTCCACGCAACGAGCGCCACGACCGGCGCGAGAATCGGGCTGTATTGCATGAAACTTCCCTCCCTGAATTGGAGGGAGACTGCGTCAGCAAGTCGTCGACGTCTAGTTCGCCTTCGCTTTGGCGTTTTCGAGTAGCTTGTCGAGCGCGGCTCGGTCGAGCAGGCGGCCATGGAGCACCACTGCGCGGATAGCGCGCGTCGCCTTCACTGACCGCAAGGGATTGGAATCCAGGATCAGGAGATCTGCGGCTTTGCTAGGTGCGACCGCACCATAGCGCGCCGAATAGCCTAGGAAGCGTGGGCCAGTAATCGTTGCGCTGGCAAGCGCCTGCCGCGGCGTGAGGCCGGCCTCGACATAGCGCTCAAGCTCGTCATGAAGTCCCTCACCGGGATAATTGAAGCTGTTGAGATAGCCCGCGTCAGTGCCGGCGAGGATAGGGATGCCGGCCGCGACCAGCATCGGCAGGACGCGCTTGCTGAGCTCATATTCCTTATGCCGCGCGGCTATCTGTGCCGGTGTCGCCTTGGCGGCCCGCTCGATCCGCCAGTCGTAGGTCTTGCGCAGCCCGGGACCGATATAGGCGAGGCCCGGGTCCTTCGAATGATCCTCGCGATCGAGAAAAGCGAGGATGCGCCCCATGTTCAGGGTGGGCGTTACAAAGACGCCCTGCGCCGCCAGGCTCCGATATACGCCTCGGGCATAGCTAGGATCGAAGCTGTCGACGAAGGCCTCCGAGGCTTCGCCATAGCTCAGCTTGCCCGCCGCGAAGGCGGCGCCAATTTCCTTCTCTCGGGGTGAGCCGGCCTTGATGAGGTAATCTATATGCTCGATCGAACCCAGCCCGGCGCCCACGGCTTGCTTGATCGTCAAAGCATAGGGGGTGTGTGCGGAGGTGCGCAGGCCGCGACGTTTCGCTTCTTTCAATGCATACAGGAAAGTGTCGGGTTTCAGGGTGTTATCGGTGATCTTGACGAAATCGACTTTCATCGTCTGCAATTTTTCGAGGGCGGCATCGACTTCGGCCGGAGTGCCGACTTCGATCGTCCCTTTCCACATTGGCTTGTAACCCTCGAGCTTGGGTCCTGAGGTGAAGATGGTCGGGCCCAGCAATTGCCTCTTCGCAACAGCGTCGCGCCATTCGAGCACGGAATCGCTGATATCCGCTGCGCAGTCCCGAACTGTCGTCACGCCATAAGCAACGTAGAGGGGCAGGAGCGCCTTGTTCTCCTCGATCAACTCCGGACCACCGCCGAAGTGCACGTGCATGTCCCACAGGCCGGGCATCACGTATTTGCCGCCGGCGTCGACTGTCCGCTCCGCAAGGAATCGCTGGCTAAGCGACCGATCCGGCCCCACCGCGCGGATCGTATCTCCAGCAATCGCAATGGCCTGGTCAGGGACGGTCTTCCCGCCGGCGACGTCAATAGCCGCAGCGTGCCGAATCAGCAGGTCGGCCTTGTCGCGAGCAGATGCAGGCGACGACGCTGCCAACAGCGCCGCTACCGCCGCGAGCAGCCGGAGCATCAATCGAACAGCTTGGCGAAGCGACGCTTCTCGCGATTGCGCCAGGCGCCCCGGTGATAGGCGTCGCTGGCCAGGAGCGGCAGAACGCTGGTAGCCTCGGCGAAGACCATCTGCTCCATCGCGGTCGAGACCTTGCCCCAACTGGCCGCCTCCTGAAGCGTTGAAGAGCTGCAGGCGCCGTCGCGGACGTCGGCGACCGTGATTTGCACGGCATATTTGTGGACCTCGACCTCGTCGTGGCCGAGGATCTCGGCGCAAACGACGGTGTCCTGGGTGAAATTCTTCGGCACACCGCCGCCGATCATCAGCAAACCCGTGGTGCCTGCCTTGATCTTGATGTCGGTGAGTTCGCGGAAGTCGGCGATGCTGTCGAGCGTCATCCAGTGGCCGCCTCGCTTCATCGCGTCGACCTGGTGCTTTACCAGCCCGAAGCCCGCTGAGCTGTCAGTAAAGGCCGGGCAGAAGATCGGCACGTCATGCTCGTAGGCAAGCTGCACGAGACTGCCCTGCTTCTTGGCATTACCCTCGCTCAGCCACTTGCCCATGTGGTGGATGAACTCTCGGCTGGAATAGGGCCGCGGCTCGAGGCTGTCGGCGATCTTGCCGATCGTGAAGTCGCAGTCTTGCAGCTGCTCCTCGTCAATATAGGTGTCGTAAATGCGGTCGATGTAGAGCGAACGCAGCGTATCATCGTCAGGAATTTCATTGGCTTGGTAATGTTTGTGGCCAAGCGCTTCGAAGAAATCCATGTCGACGATCGTGGCGCCGGTGGCGACGATCGCGTCGACCATGTTGGAGCGTACGAGCTCCGCATAGACGTCCATGCAGCCGCCCGCCGAGGTTGAGCCGGCGACGACAAGGATAATCGAGCATTCGGGATCCTCGAGCATCGTGTTGTAGATCTTGGTCGCACTTGCGAGGTCCCGGCTGGTGAAGCTCATCTTGCCCATTGCATCGATGATCGGGCGGGCGTCGAACTTCGTGATGTCGATGTGCTCGATCGGCGTCGCCAGGAGCTCCTGCTTGCGCGTGTCGTTGATCTTGCTCCGATCGATCAGCTCTTCGGTCGTCATCTCTAATACCCCGTCATTCCCGCGAAAGCGGGAATCCCGCTACTCGCACTGGCAAACAAAAAACAGGTGGATCCCCGGCTTCGCGGGGATTTCCTCTCGCTTCGCGAGCTACAGCTTCACGACATTGAAGCGCTTGGGCGCACTGGCTCCGTAGAGGCTCGCCATCGGCTCGTCGTCCACGATCTGAGTCTCGGTGGCTCCGAAGCCATTAAAGGCCGTGCGCATTGCGCAGCCATAAGCGCCGAGCATGCCGATCTCGATATAGTCGCCGGGGCCGACATCGCCGGGGAGCGCAAACGGACCCGCCATTCGATCGAGATCGTCGCAGGTCGGTCCGTAAAAGCTGAAATCGGCCGGACGGACGCGCGATTCCTTCTCGCGCAACAGCCGCACCGGATAGCGCCAGCCGATATGCGCGGCGTCGAACAATGCACCGTAAGCGCCGTCGTTGATATACAGCTCCGAACCGCGGCGCTTTTCGACGCGAACGATGATGCTAGCATATTCGGCACAGAGCGCGCGGCCCGGCTCGCACCACAATTCGGCGGAATAACTGATCGGAAGCGCTTCGAAACCAGCGTGGATCACCGAGAAATAGGTATCGAGCGGGGGTGGCTCCATTCCCGGATAGGAAGAGGGAAAGCCCCCACCGACGTCGACGATGTCGACCGTCACGGCCGCCTCGACGATCGCATCCCGGACTCGAGCCATCGCCTCGGCATAAGCCGCGGGCGTCATCGCCTGGCTACCCACGTGGAAGCAAATGCCGAGCGCGTCCGCGGCCTGACGAGCAGCGAACAGTAGGTCGCTGACGTCACGAGGATCGGCGCCGAACTTGGAAGCTAGGCTAAGCTTGGCATGATCCGAGCTGACCCGGATTCGCACGACGAGGTTGAGATCGGTCGCCGGAACGCCGTCCTTGCTGGTGGCGCTGACGATCTTGTTCAATTCCTGGACCGTGTCGAGGCTAAAGGTACGCACACCGTGATCGAAATAGGCTTCGACGATCGCTTCCTCAGCCTTCACCGGATGCATGAAGCAGAGCACAGCCTCGGGCAGGGTCTCATGCACGAGGCGGACCTCGGCAATGGAAGCTACGTCATAATGTGTGATGCCGGCGTCCCAGAGAATGCGCAGCAAGTCAGGCGACGGATTCGCCTTGACCGCATAGAGCGACCGGCCCGGAAACTTCTCGACGAAGAAATCGGCGGCCCGACGCGCGGCGTGCGGACGAAGCAGGGTTACCGGTTGGACCGGTCTCAGCTTGGCGATGTCGGCACCGCTTCGGGTGCCATTCGGGGCGGCAGCTAGCCCCAGCGCGCGATGATGGTTGTGCAACTCAAGGGACCTCCAACGGGCTGGTTCAACACAAAGCTGCCTTGCGGTTGGAAGTCCCATGGGGCAGCGGGGGCGCGATATATGTGCGAGGGTTACGGCTGTAAAGATTTTTTGGGGTCCGGCTTAAGATTTAACTACCGTATGTCGCTGATCTGCAACGGCTAATCGAAAGGGTGAAATATCAACCAGTTAGTGGAAACATCGGTGATAAGCCGCGATGACGTCGTCGAAGCTCGGGAGCGTATCTCAAGTCTCGTAGAGCGCACGCCGCTCCTGGAAAGCGAGGTTGGGGGCACGCGCGTATGGCTAAAATGCGAGTGCCTGCAGATGGGTGGTGCATTCAAACTGCGGGGCGCAACGAACCGGCTGTTGCAGCTGACGCCCGCTGAGCGTGAACAGGGAGTTGTTGCCATTTCATCGGGCAACCACGCTCAAGGCGTCGCCATTGCGGCTAAACGGCTCGGTGTCCGGGCCACGATCGTGATGCCGTCGGACGCTCCGGAGATGAAGGTCGAAGGAACGCGACGCGCCGGCGCTGAAATCCTATTTTATAACCGTCGCACGGAAAACCGTGAGGAAATCGGCTCTCGCCTCGCGCGGGAGAAGGGCGCAGTCCTGGTTCATCCCTTCGGCGATCCAGCGGTCATCGCCGGCCAGGGGACCGTCGGTCTCGAAATCCTCGACCAAATCGTTGAAGCAGGCGAAGTGCCCCCGATGCGCATCGTCGTGCCTACGGGCGGGGGCGGATTGACGTCGGGAATTGCGCTCGCCTGCCCCGAAGCAAACATTGTCGGGGTTGAGCCTGAGGGCTGGGACGATATGCGCCGCTCGCTTGAGTTGGGCGAGATCGTTCCGGTGTCGCCGGACGCCCCGCCGACCCTGTGCGATGCCCTGCAAACACCGCAGCCCGCACCGCTCACTTTTGGAACTCTGCTCGACCGTCGGGCGACAATCGTGACGGTGACCGATGCTGAAGTTGAGGGCGCGGTGCGATTCGCCTGGGAGCGGCACAACCTCGTCGTCGAACCCGGGGGTGCTGCGGCCCTGGCCGCATTGCTCTCCGGAAAGACGGAACCACTGGGAACAACGGTTGTCGTCCTATCCGGCGGAAATATCGATCCGGCGCTGCATGCGCGGATCGTAGCGGAGGCGGCCTAGGCTGCGCCGCGGGCGCGATATTCGCCCGGCTCGACGTGGACTGGGCTCGACCGTTCGACGGCCTTGGTCAGCTCCTCAAGCTCGGCGGCTAGAGTCTTGAGCTCGCCAACGAGGAAGCGACGCTCGCCCTCGGCGACCGATTCGGAAGCCTCGATCAGCGTCTCGAGCATCATGGCGATGCACGGCAGGATCGTCTCCTCGATCCGCTCGAACGCCTCTTCCAGGCGGACTTGCTGCTCGGGTGCGGGCATCTCGCCAATCTGGACCGATCTTGGTTAAACCTTGATGAAATTTAAGGGAGCGAAGTGGAGATATTTTCGTCGGTTACGATGGCATTCGCGATGGTCGCCGCCTTCATGCTCCTCGCGGGCGGCGTGAAGCTCGCGCTTATTCGTCGGACGCGTGGGCGTGGCGCGCTGATGATCGCCGCGGCACTCGTGTTGGTCATGAACGTGATGATCTGGACGGTATAGCCGGCTTGATCGGGTCCGTAGCGAGCCGCATGTCAAGATATTCATCGACCGACTTCATCAGCAGATCGAGCTCATTTGCGAAGAAGTGGTTCGCTCCCGGGACTACGTCATGATGGATGGTGATGTGCCGCTGCGTCCGAAGCTTGTCGACGAGCTTTTGGACCGCGCTCGGAGTCACTACCTCGTCCGACTCGCCTTGGATGATGATTCCGGAGGACGGACAGGGGGCGAGGAAGCTGAAGTCGTACATGTTGGCCGGTGGAGCGATCGAGATGAAGCCGCGAATCTCGGGGCGGCGCATCAGCAACTGCATTCCGATCCAAGCGCCGAAGCTTACACCCGCGACCCAGGTCGTTTCTGCCTCAGGATGGATTTGCTGCACCCAGTCGAGCGCTGACGCCGCGTCGCTCAATTCGCCGATCCCGTTGTCGAACACGCCCTGGCTTTTGCCCACGCCGCGAAAATTGAAACGCAAGGTAGCAAAGTTGCGCTTCACGAATGTTTGGTAGAGCAGCTGGACGATCTTGTTGTTCATCGTCCCGCCCGCTTGCGGATGCGAATGCAGGATCAGAGCGACAGGAGCGCGGGGACGATTACCGGGATGGAAACGGCCTTCGAGGCGGCCCTCCGGGCCTGGAAAAATCACTTCGGGCATTGAGTGCTGGCGCTCACCTAAACAGAAAGGCCGCTCGACGCGGGTGCGCAGCGGCGTTGGCTCCTATATAGGGGCGCCTGTTCATGTGGCAATCGGCAGGAATCTCCAACTTTTGACTGGCACCGAACGCCTTTATCTCGACCACGCCGCAACGACGCCGGTGCTTCCCGAAGCCGGGGAGGCCGTCGGGCGGGCGCTTGAGCTGTGGGCAAATCCAAGCTCACCGCATTCGCACGGGCGCATGGCTCGTGCTGCGCTCGAGGACGCGCGGCGGACCGTCGCCGATGCACTTGATTGGCGGCATGACGTCATTTTTACCTCGGGCGCGAGCGAGGCGATTCACATCGCTGCATCGCGGGCGAAGGTAGGGCGGCGGATCGTCGGCCCGACAGAACATGACGCCGTCATCGCGGCGATGGGAACCGACGCGGAGCTGCTTTCCGTGGATGCCGACGGCCTGATCGATCTTACCTCCCTAACGGAAAAGCTCACTGAGGAACCGGCACTCGTCGCAATCCAGCAGGTGAACAATGAGACGGGAGTGATCCAGCCGCTGGAGCGGATCTACGAGGCGGTTCACAGCGCAGGTTCGCTGCTCCTTGCCGATTGCGCTCAGGCCGCGGGGAAGATCCCGCTCGCCGATGCGGATTTTATCGCAGTCTCAGCCCATAAATTCGGCGGCCCGCCAGGTATTGGAGCACTTCTGGTCAAGGATCTTGCCACTCTGGAGGCGGCCGGAGGGCAGGAGAGAGGCTATCGCAGGGGCACTGAAAATCTGCCCGCGGCGAAGGGAATGGGTGCGGCGCTCGGCGGACGGCGCTTCGTCCAAGCGATGCCGAAGCTGGCGTCGCTTCGTCAGACTCTCGAAAAGGAGATTGTCGCGGCAGGTGGCGCAATCATCGCCGCAGAGGTGCCGCGCATCGCCACAATCGGCGCATACGTCATGCCAGGCATAGCCAGCTCCAGCCAGCTCGTTCAGCTGGATCTCGCAGGCATCTCCGTTTCGGCGGGGAGCGCCTGTTCGTCGGGGAGCATGAAGCCGAGTCGGGTCCTGGCGGCGATGGCGGTGCCAGAAGAGACTGCCGGTTCGGTCATTCGAGTCAGCTTCGGTCCGGCGACCGGCGAGGGCGATATCGAACGCTTCCTGACGGAGTGGCGCCGCGTGCTCAACCGTGCCAAGGCAAAAGCCGCATGATCTACCTCGACTATCAGGCGACAACTCCTGTTGCGCACGAGGTCGCAAAAGCGATGCAACCCTGGATCGAGGAAAAGTTCGCCAACCCGCATTCGCCCTCCCGCTGGGGTCACGAGGCCGAGGCGGCAATCGAAGTGGCGCGTAAGCAGGTTGAGGACACGATCAGCCTCAAGGGAGGAAGCGTCGCCTTCACCGGGAGCGCGACAGAGGCGATCAATTGGGCGCTCAAGGGCACGGTCGAGAAGGCGCCTAAGGGCCGCAACCGGATCGTCACAGTGGCCACGGAGCATGCCGCTGTGCTGGACACATGCGAGTGGCTGGCGGGGCAGGGCGGCGATCTCACCGTACTTCCGGTCGACGGCGAGGGCCGTCTCAACCTCGATGATCTTGAGCGCGAGCTCGACGAGCGCGTGCTGCTGGTCGCAGTGATGATGGTGAACAACGAAATTGGCGTAACCCAGCCGGTCACCGAGATCGCCCGAATGGCGCACAGCTGCGGAGCGTTGATGTTGTGCGACGCTGTCCAGTCATTCGGCCGGCTCGAAATCTGCAAAGGGCCCGATCTGGTGGCCGTCTCCGCGCACAAGATCCATGGGCCAAAGGGCATTGGAGCGCTGTGGATGCGCGATGGCAAGGAGCCGGCGCCGTTCATCCATGGCGGCGGGCAGGAGCGGGGATTGCGGTCGGGAACCCTCTCGCCGGCGCTCTGCGTCGGCTTCGGAGCGGCCGCGAAGCTGGCCGAGGAGCGCATCACCCGCGATTACGACCATGTGGAGAAACTCTGGGCAGCCGCCAGGCATGCGCTGGGAGCGGGCTGGACGATTAATGGCAGCACTGGGCACCGCTATCACGGCAATCTCAACATCCGCCGCAAAGGTGTTGATGCAGCCAGACTCATCGCGGACTTGCGGGACATTGCTTTCTCGCTCGGCAGTGCGTGCGCGAGCGGCTCAGGGCGGCCGAGCCATGTCCTTCGCGCGCTCGGTCTCGACTATCGCGAGGCGCGCTCATCGATCCGGCTCGGCTTCGGGCGTTACACCAAGCAGCATGAGCTGGCCGATGCATGCAAGCGCATTGCCGCCGCTGCAGTCGCGCAGGAGAAGCTAGACGCGTGACTTTGGTGCGGTTTTTCCGGGCGAACGGTACCCTCGACAAGGAAGTGGAAGCGGAAGCGGGGCAGCGGCTGCTCGATGTCGCCTGGGCGGCGCGTGAACCGCTTGAGGGCGCGTGTGAGGGGGTGATGGCCTGCTCGACTTGCCATGTTATCGTCGATGCCGAGGACTTCGAGAGGCTGCCACCTGCCTCTGAGGAAGAAGAAGACTTGCTCGACCTGGCGGCGCACACGACACGCACGTCGCGCCTCGCCTGCCAGATCATCCTCACCGAGGACATGTCGAATCTCAGCGTTCGCATCCCTGCCAGCGCGACCAATTGGATGGGCCGCTAATCCTCCCGCGGAAGGGGAGTGCCGATGCGCCTGTCGGGCTCGTTTGCTCGCCGTTTCGCCTTTTTGCCTGGCGGTGGAGCTGTCGGGACGAGCGCCTGGAGCTCTACAAGTGAGAGCCGTCCCGTGTGATGGGTGTCGAGCAGCCTGAACCGGTAGGTCGCTGCCCGCCGGAATTCGTCTAGAGTGATTGCTCGATTGAAGTCGGCGTCGGCTGCCGCGACCGGTTCCGGCATGTTGAGCAACGCGTATCTGGCGGCTCCTTGAATCGGGTCGTTCGGGTCATAGCCTTCAAGGCCTCCGCCACGCCGCTTTTCGCCACCTGCACGGCGGGTAGCGGCCGCCGCCGTCTCTGCGGCCAACTGTTCGCGCGATCGCCTCCACTTCGAGTTGACCTGAATTTCGGGAGCGACTTCATACTCGTACGCCATCAGCTCCTCGGGCCCGATCTCGCCGTCTCGATCGGTATCAAGCGTCGTGAAGAAGCGATCGGCGTCGGCTTGCATCTCGTCCGTGGTGAGACTGCCATCATGAGTGCGATCGGCCTGGCTAAACCAGAGCGCGAGAGTATTGTCGGCTTTCGTCCGGGCACGGAAAGGCTCGCCCATTGGGCTGATGAATGGCGCCCACGCATGTCCGACGACATTGATCGGCGGCTCGCCCGCCCCGGCCGCGGACATAAGGATCGGAACGATGAGAACGGGAAGGGGCATTCGTGGCGGCCTCCACTTGTCTCGCCCGGCCTCGTGTTCTGCGTGTGAACAACTGATGAAGCAAAGCGCGAACTTGCGCCGCCTGGCGCGTTACCCCATATGCGCGAACGGAAGTCGGCGGACGGCGCTGTCGCCAACCTGGTCAGGTCCGGAAGGAAGCAGCCACAACGATTTCGTGCCGGGTCGTCGGCTTCCACCCTGTTCATCATCATTGCGAGCGAAGCGAAACAATCCAGCGTTGCCCTGGATTGCGGCGTCGCTACGCTCCTCGCAATGACGACTTCAAGGCCCTAAACGACAATCAATGGATGACGCCGAATCGCCTGGTCTGGGTCTCGACATTCCTGAGCAGCCGCCAAAGCCGGTCGACGCGCCGGCCTATCGCGTTCTGGCCCGCAAATATCGCCCGCAAACCTTCGCCGAACTGATCGGGCAGGACGCAATGGTGAAGACGCTCGCCAACGCGATCGATCGCGGGCAGATTGCGCACGCTTTCCTGCTCACCGGAGTTCGCGGCGTCGGCAAGACCTCGACGGCAAGGCTCATTGCCAAGGCGCTGAACTGCATCGGCCCGGACGGGAACGGCGGTCCGACCATCACTCCTTGCAACGTCTGCGAGCAGTGCCGCGCCATACCCGAGGGCCGGCACATTGACGTGATCGAGATGGACGCCGCGTCCCACACCGGGATCGACGACGTGCGCGAGATCATCGATGCTGTCCGCTATGCGTCCGTCAGCGCGCGCTACAAGATCTACATTATCGACGAAGTCCACATGCTTTCTAAGCCTGCATTCAATGGCTTGCTAAAGACTCTTGAAGAGCCACCTGAACATGTGAAATTCTTCCTGGCGACCACCGAGGTGAACAAGGTTCCGGTAACGGTGCTGTCGCGCTGCCAGCGCTTCGACTTGAGACGAATCCCCGCCGAAAAGCTTGCCGTGCATTATGCGGAGGTGGCCAAGTCGGAAGGAGTGGAGATCGAGCCCGAAGCGCTCGGAATGATCGCAAAGGCAGCCGAGGGCTCCGCGCGCGACGGGCTGTCGATCCTAGACCAGGCGATCGCGCACGGGGCAGGTGCCGTGACGGCAGAGCAAGTCCGGGACATGCTCGGCCTTGCCGACCGTGGACGGATTCGGCGCCTGCTTCAGCTCGTTCTCTCCGGGGACACCCCTGTGGTCCTAAAGGAGCTCGATGAGGCCCACGAACTTGGGATTGACCCGGCGCAGCTTCTTCGGGGGCTGATGGAATCGCTTCACGCCGCGACGCGCGCCAAGGCGGGCGCTACCGCAGACGCCCTCCAGTCAGCGGAGGAACGGCAAAGCGCCGAGCAGATGGCGGGAGCACTCTCTTGGGGAACGATCCATCGGCTGTGGCAGATGCTTTTCAAGGGCCTGCAAGATGTCGACGTCGCCCCAGATCCGCGCGAAGCGGCGGAGATGGCATTGCTTCGCCTTATCCATGCTGCCGATCTTCCGGACCCGGCTACATTACTCGCAAAGTTGAGCGGCGAGGGCGTGAGCGCAGCACCAGTTGCTGACGCAGGCGCAGAGTCATCGGCACCCTCAGCGAAATTGCCCTCCGATTTCGCAGAGCTGGTCCAGTTGCTTGAAAGCAGAGGCAAGCATCAACTGGCGGTACAGCTTCACGACCAAGTTGGCTTGGTTCGCTATGCCCCGCCGGAGCTGGCTCTAAAACCAATGCGTCCCCTGGGCGGCGACTGGCCCCGCAACCTGGGGACCACGCTCAAGGAAGTGACGGGTTCAAGCTGGCAAGTGGTGCTGTCCGATGAAACCGGCGACCCGTCGCTGCTGGATCAGGAGAAAATCGCCGAGGAGCGCGTTCGCTCCGAAGTGCTGGCCGATCCCAATGTGCGTGCCGTAATGGACGCCTTCCCCGGCGCCGAGCTCGAGACTTTTTCAAAAGGCAACTGACATGCCCGAAATGCCCGATTTCGACGAGATCCTCAAAATGGCTCAAAATGCCCAAAACGAGCTGCAGAAAGCGCAGGACAATCTCGACAAGATTGAGGTGGAAGGCTCGTCGGGTGGCGGGCTCATCAAAATCCGCGCGACTGCCAAGGGCAGGGTCCTCGGCGTCGACATTGACGAAAGCCTGCTCGCATCTTCGGAAAAATCCATGCTCGAGGATTTGGTCGCGGCGGCGATCAACGATGCCAAAAACAAGGCCGACGCTGCCGCCGCCGAGGAAATGCAGAAGATGCAGGGTAGCTTGCCGCTTCCGCCGGGGTTCAAGCTGCCCTTCTAAGCGCTTGTCTGGCGCCGTTTTTCAGTCATGATGGCCCGCGCTAGGGGAGGCGCCGATGCCTGTTACTCTGGGCGCGATGCAGGACTTTCCGCTCCGCATCATGCGGCTGATGGATCACGCCGAGCGAGAGCATGGAAATCGCGAGATCGTCTCCGCGAACGCCGACGGCACGACTCACCGGACGAACTGGACGAGTGTCGCGAACGATTCGCGAAGGCTGGGGCAGGCGCTTGAACGCCGCGGCGTGAAGCCCGGCGACCGCGTCGCGACGCTGGCGATGAACCATTATCGCCACCTTACAATCTGGTTCGGAGCGGTTGGAATGGGCGGAGTCATTCACACCCTCAACCCGCGCCTCTTCGACGACCAACAGACCTACATTGTCAATGACGCTGAGGACCGGGTCGTGATCTACGATCGCCTTTTCGAGCCCATGGTCGAACGAATGAAGGCGGATTGGCCTACCG
Organism: Pseudomonadota bacterium; assembly: GCA_046731515.1. Taxonomy (GTDB): domain Bacteria; phylum Pseudomonadota; class Alphaproteobacteria; order Sphingomonadales; family Sphingomonadaceae; genus Sphingomicrobium. The sequence goes on from JBKPLG010000046.1 coordinate 22,439, forward strand.
TCGAGCATTTCATCCGCTTCGACGACGAGTTCGACGAGATACTGGCGTCGGAAGACGGCGATTATCGCTGGTATGAGGGGGACGAGCGTGAGCCCTGCGGCCTCTGTTATACGAGCGGTACGACGGGTAACCCGAAGGGTGTTCTCTACGAGCATCGCTCGACTGTGCTCCACACCATGTCGATCGTTGCGCCCGACATCTTCGATTTGTCGGCGCAGTCGGTGATGTTGCCGGTCGTCCCGATGTTCCACGCCGGAAGCTGGTGCCTTCCCTATGCTGCTGCGATGACCGGGCTGAAACTGGTCATCTGCGCGGACAACCAGGCGGAGCACATTTGCCGGCTTTTCAACGAGGAAGGAGTGACCCACTCGGCGGGCGTCCCGACCGTGTGGCTGAACCTGATCGATCATGTCGAGGATACCGGCGCGTCGTTGGGCAATCTGCACACGATCATCGTCGGGGGTTCGTCCGCTCCACCCGCAACAATTCGCTGGTTCCGAAAGCGCGGAATCACCGTGAAGCATCTTTGGGGCATGACGGAGATGTCGCCGATCGGGACCGTCGGAGCCCCGCCGGCAGGCTGGGACGCGCTCAGCGAACAGGATCAGATCGACTATCTCTCGCGTCCCGGACGTTCGATGTTCGGGGTCGAACTTCGAGTGGTCGACGATTCGGGCAACGTGCTCCCGCGCGACGGTGCGAGCTCCGGCCATCTCCAGACGCGCGGTGCGGCGGTTGTCCGGCGCTACTTCAAGAAGGACGAGGATTGCGTCGACGCCGACAACTGGTTCGACACTGGCGATATCGCCGTCATCCACCCCGACAATACTCTTCGACTGACTGATCGGGCCAAGGATGTGATCAAATCGGGCGGCGAGTGGATCAGCTCGATCGAACTCGAGAATGCGGCCGTGGGCTGTCCCGGCGTCGCCGAGGCTGCGGCTATCGGCATCCCGCATCCGAAATGGGACGAACGGCCGCTGCTTCTCATCGTCCGCGACGACAACAGCACCGTCGGCGAAACCGAAATTCGCGATCACCTTTCCAAAGAGGTCGCCAAATGGTGGCTTCCAGACGCCGTCGAGTTCGTCGAAGAATTACCGCACACGGCAACCGGCAAGCTGTCGAAGAAAGACCTGCGCGACAAATATCGCGATTATCGCTTCGCCGACGCGGAGGCGATGGTGGGCCGCGACTAGAAAAAGCGCGCGCTCTCGCCTAACTGCGCCGCAACTCCCGAACCCTGAAGGACATTTGCGACCCCATGGCCGCTCAATACAGCTTTGTGATGAAGGGCCTGACCAAGGCCTTCCCGGGCCAGAAGCCCATCCTCAACGGCATCCAC
>JBKPLG010000047.1:0-20139 GCA_046731515.1 Pseudomonadota bacterium
AGCGAAATCAGCCGGAGTGGTGAGCTTGTCGAGCACTGGGTCACCTTCAACTGCAGCCACCCGCATTCCCGCCGATCGCAGCACTGTTGTCTCGTCGCTCGGAGCATTTCCCGACCAGCGCACGTAGGCTTGTCGTAGGGCGTCGAGGCGGAACGCCTGGGGCGTTTGCACGCGCGCCAGACCGCTGCGGTCCACGGGGCCTTCGAGTTCGTCACCCACGCATGAAAGAGTGTCGCTGACGGCGAGGACGGGTGCCGCGCCCTCGAAGAATTCCAATTGCGCGACGAGGCGATCGATAACTGCCGGAGGACAAAAGGGACGCGCCGCGTCGTGAACGAGCACGGCGTCACCTTCGATCACTGCGAGACCATTTTGCACAGAATGCGCCCGCTCGGCACCGCCGTCGATGAAAACGCCAACGTCGATGCCCTGAAGCGCCGCAACGGCGCGTTCGCTTTGACCTTCACCGATCACGACGCGGGTCGCGCTGATCGCCGGATGACCGACCAGGGCCTCCACCGCCCACCGGAGGACGGGCTTTCCTCCAATGAGACGGTACTGCTTAGGAAGTTCGCCGCCCAAGCGCTCGCCTTTGCCGGCTGCGACGATGAGGGCTGTGATGGTCATGCGCGCGGCGCTCTAGGGCCGCTTGCCTTGTCCGCCAAGGGCTGTTCCACTATCTCCAGCCGATCCATGCATGTCCTGAAGCCCATCAAGATCGGCCCTGTGGAGGTCGGCTCGCCAGTCATTCTGGCGCCGATGACGGCCGTCACCGACCTGCCGTTCCGTCGGATCGTCAAGCGCTACGGTGCCGGCCTGACGGTCACCGAGATGATCGCTAGCCAGGCGATGGTCCGTGAGACACGCCAGTCGCTGCAGAAGGCGATGTGGGATCCGTCTGAAGAACCAGTTTCGATGCAGCTAGCAGGCTGCGAGCCTCACGTGATGGCCGAAGCGGCAAAACTCAACGAGCAACGAGGCGCCGCGATCATCGACATCAACATGGGGTGCCCGGTCAAGAAGGTCGTGAACGGAGAGGCGGGATCGGCGCTAATGCGCGACCTGAAACTTGCCGGTTCGATCGTTCAGGCGACGGTGAAGGCGGTGAAGCTGCCGGTGACGCTCAAGATGCGCATGGGTTGGAACCACGATAGTCTCAACGCGCCCGAGCTGGCGCGGATCGCTGAGGACCTTGGGGTGCAAATGATCACTGTCCATGGCCGCACGCGTTGCCAGATGTACAAGGGAGAAGCCGACTGGACGTTCGTCCGCAAGGTCAAGGAAGCGGTCAGCGTTCCGGTGATCGTGAACGGCGACATCTGCTCGATCGAGGACGCGCGCGCCGCTTTGCATCAGTCAAGGGGCGACGGCGTGATGATCGGCCGCGGCGCGTATGGCCGTCCTTGGCTGCTCGGCCAGGTTATGGCGCATTTCGGCAAGGGTCGAGTCATGTCAGACCCAAGCTTCGACGAGCAGCTTGAGGTGATGCTCGAGCAATATGAAGCGATGCTCGATCTTTACGGCATTCACACCGGAGTGAATCTCGCCCGGAAGCATATCGGTTGGTATACCAAGGGGCTCCCCGCCTCGGCGGAGCTGCGCAATCAGGTCAACCAGCAGGACGATCCGGTGGTGGTCAAGCGCATGCTGCGCGATTTCTATTCGCCTTGGGTGAAGCGAGTAGCCGCCTGAAGAATTACTTCGCCCGAACAAGTGTGTTCTTGGTGCAACGGTCGTGCTAGCGCGGTCGCAAATGGATGCGCGTACGGCCGAATCGCGGTTGGCTTCGAGAGCGGAGAGCTGGCTCCAGCGGGAGCGCGCCAGCGGTCGATTCTATGACCGGCTGGCAGTGGCGATCGGCGCCTTTCTACTCGGCATGGTGGCGCTGAGCATATGGCTGCTGAGGCGCGCTGAGCCGGGAACGCTGGTTTCACCACCGCTCATCGCACTGCTTCTTGTCGCGCTCCTGCTTCCGGCCATTGCGCTCATGGCGCTCTATGCCCGCAAATTGGCTGTACGGCGTGCGGAACGGGGAGGACTCGGCAGCGGCAGATTGCACATTCGGCTCGTCGGTCTATTCTCGATTATTGCAGCGGTCCCCACAGTGTTGGTCGCGATCTTCGCCTCATTGCTATTCCAAAACGCGCTCGAATTTTGGTTTTCCAATCGTGCTCGAAACATGCTCGAGAATACGGTCGAGGTCGCTCGCGGCGCATACGGAACCGAGCTCGGCCGCGTTGCAAATGAGGCGACGACGATGGCTGGCGACCTGACCGGCTACCTCCAGAGAGTGCCGCTCGACGACCCGCAGTTCAAGACGGGCCTCGCTTTCCAGACTTATCAGCGCTCGCTGAACGAAGCGGCTATCCTAAGGCTCGGTTCCGGCGGTGATATGCAGACCCTCGCCGTAGCCGCTGGCAATTATGGGCTCGACATCAACGAGCGCCGGATCAAGTCCGCGATCAACAAACTCAAGCGTCTCCCCGAAAACGCCAGCGTCGACGCTGAAACTCCGAATCGTATCTCGGTGCTGACTCGTTTGAGTCCGGGCACGGATGCCTATCTCTATGTCGGGCGCGTCGATCCGGAAATTGCTGCTCAAATCCAGCGCGCGAATGACGTGCTTCGCGATTATCGGTCCCTGCTGAATAGATCGCGTGCCAACCAACTTCGCTTTAATGCGGCACTGCTGCTCGGCGCGCTCGTCATCGTCGGTCTGTCGATCCTGACGGCATTGAAGATTGCGGATCGACTGGTGCGCCCCGTTGGTGAGCTCGTCAACGCTGCCGGTCGGATCGAGGAAGGCGACTTTTCCGCCCGCGTACCCGTTGCCGAGACGGAGGACGAGGTTCAGACGCTCTCGACGGCGTTCAACCGGATGGCTGGACGACTGGACGAGCAAACGACCGAATTGCGGTCCGCGAACGTTCAGCTCGATGCCCGTCGCGCCTTTATGGAAGCGGTGCTTTCGAGCGTGACGGCCGGCGTGATCGCCGTCGACACAAAGCTGAACATCCTCCTTCTCAACCGCTCGGCCGAAGCCCTGCTGCGCAAGGACCAACAGGCAGTGGAGAGCCAACCGCTTGCATCCGTCTCTCCGGACCTCGACGAATTCATGCGCGGCGAACAAGGAGAAGCGAATGTCATCGTCGTCGCCGATTCGGGGCAGCGCACACTCGCCGTCAAACGCGTGCGCTATCAGGACGGGTCGGTTCTGACATTCGACGACATCACCGATCAGCTGACCGATCAGCGCCGCGCCGCCTGGTCTGACATCGCGCGCCGCATCGCGCATGAGATCAAGAATCCGCTCACGCCGATCCAGCTTGCTGCCGAGAGGCTGGAGCGTCGCTTCGGCGGCGAAATTACCTCCGACAAGGAAACCTTCGACCGGCTGACCGGAACGATCGTCCGCCAGGTTGGCGACCTCAGACGCATGGTCGACGAATTCTCCAACTTCGCGCGAATGCCCAAGCCGGTATTCCGCGATGAAAATGTTCACGAAATCGCTCGTCACGCTCTGTTCCTGCACGAGGTCGCGCACCCTGGAGTGGCATTCGTGCTCGATCCGCCCGAAGGCGAGCTCCGCATGGTTTGCGATCGCCGGCAGCTTGGACAGGCTTTGACAAACGTTGTTAAGAATGGTGTGGAAGCTATTGAAAGTCGCAGGAGTCGTGGCGAACATAGTGTTGCTGGTGACCGAGTCGAATTGCGTCTGCGCGAAGGCGAGGGACAGCTCGTCATCGATGTGACCGACACCGGGACCGGTTTGCCCGAGGACCGTGAGCGCCTAACCGAGCCCTACATGACCACGCGGGTGCGGGGGACGGGACTTGGGCTCGCGATCGTCAAGAAGATCGTCGAGGAACATATGGGCGAAATCGCCTTTCTCGATCGAGCGGGCGGCGGAACTCATGTTCGGATCGCCTTCGATACGGACAAGCTGGCGGCCCTGGCAGCAAGTGAGGGCACAGCGATCACCGATGAAAACAATGACGACGCCGGAGACGATGACTGATGGCGCTTGAAGTACTGGTCGTGGACGATGAGGCCGACATCCGCGAACTCGTCAGCGGAGTGCTCGAGGACGAAGGTTATGCCGTCCGCACCGCGGCGGATAGCAACGCGACGCTGGATGCGGTTGAAGAGAGGCGGCCGTCGATGGTCTTGCTCGACGTCTGGCTGCAAGGCTCGCGCCTCGACGGCCTGCAGCTGCTCCAGGAGATCAAGCGTCGCGATCCTACCATCCCGGTGCTGATGATCTCGGGCCATGGCAATCTCGACACCGCCGTTGCCGCCGTAAGAGAGGGAGCGGTCGACTTTATCGAGAAGCCGTTCGAGGCCGAACGGCTGGTTTATCTCGTCGATCGGGCAACCGAGACCGAACGGCTGCGCCGCGAGCATGCCGCGCTCAAGCAACAGGTCGGGCAGGAAGATCAGCTCCATGGCAATTCGGTCGCGATCAATACTGTGCGAGCAACGTTGAAGCGGGTCGCTCCGACCGGAAGTCGTGTGCTGATCTCCGGTCCGCCGGGCGTCGGCAAAGAGATTGCCGCGCGAATGATCCACCAATGGAGTCCCCGCGCACGAGCGCCGTTCATTGTGCTGTCGGCAGCGACGATGAGCCCCGAGCGGGTCGAAGAAGAGTTGTTCGGAAGCGAGTCCGACGGTGTCATGCGGCCCGGTCTGCTGGAGCATGCGCATGGTGGGACCTTGTTCCTCGACGAGATCGCCGACATGCCGATTACCACCCAGGGCAAGATCCTGCGGGTCCTTACCGATCAGAGCTACACCCGCATCGGCGGTCAACGGCCGGTGAAGGTCGATGTGCGAGTGCTTTCGGCAACGTCGCGCAATTTACAGGACGAGATCGCCGCTGGCCGTTTCCGCGAGGATCTCTTCTATCGACTCAATGTGGTTCCGGTGCGGCTTCCACCCCTCAGGGAACGTCGCGAAGACATTCCCGAGCTCGTCAACCACTTCCTGGCGCGTTACGCCGCCGAGCGGCGCGTGCCGGCCCCGTCGATCTCGGAAGAAGCGATGGCTGCGCTTCAGGCCCATGATTGGCCTGGAAACATCCGTCAGCTCAGAAACATTATCGAGCGGACCTTGATCCTTGCGCCGGGCGACCGGATCTCGTGCATCGAAGTCGACCTCCTTCCGGCGGAGGTCCTCGACAATCAGGGCTCGATCAGTGGACCAAGCACGGCCATGGCGATCATGGGCAGTCCGCTGCGCGAAGCGCGTGAATCTTTCGAGCGAGAGTATCTCAGGATTCAGATTCGGCGTTTTTCGGGCAACATCTCACGCACCGCGTCGTTCATCGGAATGGAACGTTCTGCTCTGCACCGGAAGCTTAAGGCTCTGGGTATCGGGGACAAGAGGGACGAGGAGGAGTAAGGGACCGCGGAGATGCCTGCTCGGACGCTGAGCCTTCAGGATCACTTTCTGAACAGCATTCGCCGCTCCAAGCTGCCTGTCACCATCTTCCTCGTCAAAGGCGTCAAGTTGCAAGGTGTGGTCACGTGGTTTGACGCCTTCTCCCTCTTGCTTCGGCGCGAGGGCGCTTCCCAACTGGTTTACAAGCATTCGATCTCGACGATCATGCCTGCCGAGCCGCCGCCCGACTTTGTCGCCACTCAACCGAAGGTCGACGGAGGCAAGACAGGCTTGCAGGACCTGTTCCTGGCTGCCGCAGCGAGTGAAAAGGAACGCATTACCTTGTTCCTGATCAACGGAGTCATGCTCCAAGGCTCGGTCACTGGCTTCGACCAATTCAGCCTGGTCCTCGAGCGCGGAGGACAAGTGCAGCTGGTCTACAAGCACGCCATCTCCACGCTACAGCCGTCGCATCCACTCCATCTCGGACCCGAGCAGGACGGCGAGACGGAAGACGAGCGCTGAACGACTACAACGGCCATGGCGAGACCGACGTCGCGCGCGGCGAGCGGGCGATTATTGCGGTCCCTGAGCTCCCGCGTGAGGGCTCACGACGGTCGGCGGACGCTCGCATCGACGAGGCGGAAGGCCTTGCGGAAGCGATCGGGATCGTGATCGCGGCCGAACGCGCTTTTCGTGTGCGATCGGTGCGGCCGGCCACCTTGCTTGGCAAGGGGCAGGTCGAGGAGATTGCCGAACTGGCGAAACAGAACGAGGCCGGACTTTTGATCGTCGACTCCGCTCTGACGCCGGTCCAGCAGAAGAATCTGGAGGATGAGGTCGGAACGAAGGTAATCGACCGCACGGGGCTGATCCTCGAAATCTTTGGCGAGCGAGCCGCAACAGCGGAAGGTCGACTGCAGGTCGAGCTTGCCCATCTCGACTACCAGGCTGGTCGGTTGGTACGCAGCTGGACTCACCTCGAACGGCAGCGCGGCGGTTTTGGCTTCCTCGGCGGCCCGGGTGAAACCCAAATCGAAGCCGACCGGCGTCTGATTCGAGACCGGATGGCCCGAATCCGGCGCGAGCTTGAGCAGGTGAAACGCACACGGGCTCTCCACCGCGGAAGAAGGCAACGCGCGCCCTGGCCCGTGATCGCGCTGGTTGGCTATACGAATGCTGGAAAATCTACTCTTTTCAACAGATTGACGGGCGAAGCTGTGTTCGCGGAGAATTTGCTGTTCGCCACTCTCGACCCGACAATGCGCGACATCCGACTGCCGGGCTTCGACAAGGCGATTTTCTCCGACACTGTTGGGTTCGTCTCTGATCTTCCGACAGAGCTGATCGCCGCGTTCCGGGCGACGTTAGAGGAGGTCCGATCGGCCGATCTGCTGGTCCACGTGCGTGACATGGCGCACCCGGACCACGAGGCGCAGCGGGAGGACGTCGAGGATGTGCTCGCGTCTCTTGGCTTGGCGGAAGAGGGGGCTCCACCCAGGATCGAGGCGTGGAACAAAATCGATCTCCTGACGGAGGCTGATCGATTGCGCCTCTACGAGGAGGCCGCGCGGCGCGAAGATATAGTGCCGATTTCAGCCGTCACAGGTGAAGGGCTTGAGGACCTTCGGGAGAACATGGCGCGCTGCCTGCGCGAGGGCGAGCAAATCCATCAAATCCGTTTGCCCGCGACCGACGGCGGTAAAATTGCTTGGTTACACTCAAGAGGAGAGGTGCTCGACCAGAAACTCGATCGTGACGAGGTGCAGCTCTCGGTGCGCTTGTCCCCGGATAATTGGGCTCGCTTTCAGGCCATGGAATCCGCTTGAGTTTTCTTCGCTTTAATCCAGAGCTCTTCTTTTTCCTCTAAGCTCATATCCGCGAACCCTGGCGCCTTTTCCATCTCGCGAAAACGTTGCTCGAACTTCCGATTAGCCTCGCGAAGTGCGGCTTCCGGTTCGATGTTGAGATGGCGTGCGAGGTTCACGGCAGCGAAAAGCAGGTCGCCCATCTCATCGAGCATGCGATGATGGTCAGTCTCGGCGTCAAGTTCACCCAATTCCTCGTCAATCTTGGCTCTTGGACCGTTCGCGTCGGGCCAGTCGAAGCCAATGCGCGCAGCCCGGCGCTGCAGCTTCGCAGCGCGTTCAAGGGCGGGAAGGGCTAGGGCTACACCCGCTAAAGCACTGTTGTCGTTAGATTTCCTCCGTTCTGCAGCCTTGATTTCCTCCCACAAATGATGACCTCCATGCCGGAGCTCGCCGAAAATGTGCGGGTGACGCCGCTCCATCTTGTCGCAGATGCGCTCGATCACATTCTCGAGCGTGAAGTGGCCGGCCTCTTCGGCCATTTGCGCGTGGAATACGACTTGGAGCTGGAGATCACCTAGCTCGTCGACGAGCGCCTCCATATCGCTGCGCGCGATTGCGTCGGCGACTTCATAAGCTTCCTCGATCGTGTAGGGCGCGATCGTCTCGAAACTTTGGGCCGTGTCCCATTCGCAGCCGCTTGTGGGATCGCGGAGGCGGCGCATGATCTGCCGCAAGCGCTCAAGTGGCATGAGGGGGCTCTCCACTTCTGTAATCTCGAAGTATGATAATATGCATTATGTAAAATAACAGGCACATCAGGAGACCAGAACCAGCCATCGCCCCTCGACCCCCCAGCGGCTCAACGACGACAGGAAATTCATGCCGAGCACATTCAAGTCGTCATTCTCCGCGACCTGCAGCCCCACGTCGTGGCGAGAAATCCCTCCGACTTGAATCTCATCGGCCCGGCCGCTCGACACGCGAATGATCCCGTTTCCAGTGCGGACGAACTGGTCTCTGCGCGGCGAAATCTCGACTCCGGCCCACGTCGCCGTGTCGCGATCGATCGTGGTCATCGTCGCTCCGCTATCGATCAGGAACTTCACCGGTTTGCCGTTTAGCTCGGCCTCAACCCAGAAATGGCCGTCGATCGCCATCGGAATGCGAGTCTCCCGCCCCTGTTCGACCGGAGTGCCGACCGCTTCGGCTTTCAGACGCTGCGCGACCCAGCCGAGATTGTCGCGGAAGGTGAAAAGGACAAAACCCGCTCCGAAGATCGCAACCCAGGCCAACGCCATCGTGAAAAGCTTCGCTATTGGCTCGCGGCGGGCCATCAGAGAGCCGAGAACGAGCATCATCGCCATCAAGAGATAGACGCCGCCGAGCATTAGATCGTTGGTCATAAGTCGATCTCGAGACCGTCATAGGCCGGCGCAGCCCAATCGGGCAGCTCGGCGATCAAGGTTCGATAATCGAGACCATTGCCCATGTGCACAAGATAGAGTTGCCCCACCCGAAGTTCACGCGCCCACCCGACGACGGCGTCGAGGTGAGCATGCGTCGGGTGTGGTTTGCGCGTCAGACCGTCGGCGATCCACACGTCGACGCCCTCATAAAGCTTCCCCATTTCATCCGTTAAATCGCTGAAGTCTATGGCGTAGGCCGCGGAGCGCTCGTCTTCGTCGAAGCGGATGCCGAGCGAGGTCGGCCCTCCGTGCGGCTGGTCGACAAACCGCGCCCTCGCCGATCCAAATTGCAGTCCATTGTCTAACTCCCGGGCCTCCACGATCGCTCGATAGAAGTCCGACTGCGCGAAAGCATAGGCAAAGCGGTGCCTGAGCTCGTCCAGAGTCTCCATGCGCGCATAGAGCGGTACAGGCCCGCCGATCGCGGCCATAATCGGGCGAAGCTCATCGATACCGTGACAATGGTCGCCGTGCGCATGGGTGACGATAACGCCATCGAGGCGTCCGACTTCAGCGGCGAGCAGCTGTTGGCGCAAATCCGGCCCGCAGTCGACGAGCAGGCGTTCGCCGCTGCTTTCGACGAGGATTGACGTGCGCAGGCGATAGTTTCGCGGCTCATTCGGGTCGCATTGACCCCATTCGTTCCCGATCTTCGGAACGCCAGTGGACGTTCCACAGCCGAGAATCCGGACTTTCACGCCCCGATCACGACAAGGCTGCCCGGCTGAAGAGCCGGAAGAAGTTCTCCGTTGTGGCCTCGGCGAGCCGCTCCAAATCCTCGCCCCTCAACTCAGCGACAAAGCTCGCGGTATCCGCGACGAACGCCGGTTCGCATTTCTGACCGCGGTGCGGGACTGGCGCGAGGAAAGGCGAATCGGTCTCGACGAGCAATGAATCGAGCGGAAGCTGCCTCGCCGTATGCTGCAGGTCCTGCGCGTTCTTGAAGGTCACAATTCCCGACAGGGAGATGAAGAAGCCCAGGTCGAGCGCCTTTTTCGCCAGCTCGGCCGAGCCAGTAAAGCAGTGAAGAACGCCGGTGATGTTCCCTTCCCTCACGGCCTCGCCGAGAATTTCGGCCGTGTCCGCCTCCGCGTCGCGAGTGTGGACGACTAAGGGAAGCCCGGTCTGTTGTGCAGCTTCGATATGTGCCCGGAAACGCTCGCGCTGCGCCTGACGGTCGGACTTGTCGTAATAATAATCGAGCCCACACTCGCCGATTGCGATCACCCTGGGGTGGTTTGAACCCTCGACGAGCGCCGCTGCGCCGAGATCCGGATGGGAGTCCGCCTCGTGGGGATGAACCCCCACGGTCGCCCAGACATCGTCGTTGCGCTCGGCGACCGCGATAATGTTACTCCATTCGCGTTGGCGGGTGGAAATGTTGAGGAATCCGGCCACGCCGCGTTCACGTGCATTTTCGAGCACTTCGTCCTGGCGTTCGACCAAGCCCTCGTAGTTGAGGTGGCAGTGGCTGTCGATCAGCCTCACGCGGCCGCCTCCTCCTCGAGCTCGAGCCGAGGAAACAAAGGCTGCGGCTGCGGAATGGGCGCCCCGCCCTCACCGGCATCGATCAGCGTCAGGAGCTTGTCGGCCGACATTGGGATGATTGGCGCGATGGCCTTCGTCAGCGATCTGATCGCGACGACCAAAGTGCCGAGGACCTCGGCCATTCGAGTCGAATCGGTCTTTCGGAGCGCCCAAGGAGCCTGCGTATCGATATATTGGTTGCAGGCGAAGACCGCGCGCAGCCATGCTTCGATCCCCTGAGAAAAGGCGAACCGATCGAAGGCTTCGGGGATCTCGCTTGCGACAGCAATTTGAACTGTCGCGATTAGATCAGCGTCCTCGTCTCGCTCCCCCGGTTTCGGAAGAATACCCTCCAAATTCTTGTAGATCATGGATAAAGTGCGCTGAGCCAAATTGCCGAAGCTGTTAGCGAGCTCAGCATTCGCGCGGGCGACAATCGCCTCCGCGCTATAGCTCCCGTCCTGGCCGAACGGTACTTCGCGAAGCAGAAAATAGCGTAAGGCATCGATCCCGAAGCGTTCCGCGAGCACCATCGGATCGACGACGTTACCGACGCTTTTCGACATTTTCTCGCCGCGGCTGAGAAGGAAGCCGTGGCCGTAGACCCGCTTCGGGAGCTCGATCCCCGCCGACATTAGGAAGGCCGGCCAATAGACGGCGTGAAATCGCACAACGTCCTTGCCGATCAGATGGACGTTCGCGGGCCAGTAGCGGCGCCACAGCTCCGTATCGTTCGGATAGCCAAGGCCAGTGATGTAGTTGGTCAGCGCATCGAGCCAGACGTACATCACATGATGGTTGCTTCCCGGGACCGGGACCCCCCAGTCGAAACTGGTGCGCGAGATGCTGAGGTCCTTGAGGCCGCCTTCGACGAAGCGAACCACCTCGTTACGCCGGCTCTCAGGCTGGATGAACGCCGGATGCGCTGCATAAAGATCGAGCAACGGCTGCTGGTACTTCGAAAGGCGGAAGAACCAGCTCTCCTCGACGGTCCATTCGACCGGCGTTCCCTGCGGCGACAGCTTGCTGCCGTCTTCCGCGCTGGTTAGCTCGTCTGGCTCGTAATAGGCCTCATCTCGGACCGAGTACCAGCCCTCATAGCGATCAAGGTAGAGATCTCCACTTTCCTCCATCGCCTTCCAGATCGCCTGGCTTGCCCCATAATGATCGGGCTTCGACGTTCGGATGAAGCGGTCGTATGAGACATTAAGAGTGTCGCACATCTCTTGAAAAAGCTGCGACATTTTGTCGGCGAAGGCTCGCGGCTCAGCCCCTTCCGCACGCGCTGCCTGAGCCATTTTCAGTCCATGCTCGTCCGTGCCGGTCTGAAATCGCACGTCGCGACCCTGTGACCGCTGGAAACGCGCGATCGCGTCGGCGGCAATCGCCTCATAGGCGTGGCCGATGTGCGGCGGACCGTTGGGGTAGCTGATCGCCGTCGTAATGTAGAAAGGCTCAGACATGCTGCGCCCGCACGTAGCGGGGCGCGTTTAGCGCTTCAAGGAAGGGACTTCAGCCACTCCGGCGAGAATACCGCCGATCTGAAATACAGTCGCCGCCGGATCGAGAGACAGGCGCGGCGCTATCGTCGCAAGTTCGCGCACCTTGGCATAAGCGTCGAGCGCACGTTCGCGCGAGCTGCCTTCGAGGCCCCGCGCCTCGCGTGCGATGAGCGATGGCGCCAGATCCAGGAAGGCGGCGTAGCGATCGGCCGACGCTTTCTTTCCAAGCTCCGTTGCGAGGTCGGACCGGCGAGCGTTGGTCGGATCACCCTGGCGAAGAATCGCAAGTGCTGCATCCTCGAGCTTGACGAGCCCGAGCTCAGAAAAGGCAAGTGCCCTCCCCGCCGAGCCGAAGGACATTGCGGTAATTTTCTGCCGTTCGGCCGCGTTCATCTCCGGAGCGTAGACTTCGAGAATTGACGTCATGGCGTCATCCTCAATCTTCTGAAAATCGAGCCTTCTGCAGCGGGAGCGAATGGTCGGCAGCAGTCGGCCTGGCGCGTGACTGACGAGCAAGAAGATCGTGTTGGCCGGCGGTTCCTCCAGGATCTTGAGCAATGCATTGGCGCCAGAGGGCTCCAGCTCGTCGACCGTGTCGATCGCGGCGATACGCCACGGCGACAAAGCCGACGTCAGCCCGAGGAACTCGCCGAGCTCACGGATTTGCGCGACGGAGATGTTGCGGGCCAGCCCCTCTCCCCGCTGCCGCGGCAACCGCTCCAACCAACGCATGTCGGGGTGACTACCCGCCTCGATCAGCTTCACCATCGGATGATCGTCGGGCGTTTCAATGCCTGGCAGGTCGAATGGCGGACCCGCAGCTTCTGCGAGCACCCGCCGCGCCGCGGCATGAGCGAAGGTCGCCTTTCCTATGCCTTTGGGCCCTGCGAGCAGCCAGGCGTGGTGCAGCCTGCGCGACGCCCAGGCACCGGCGAACTGCTGGACTGCGCCATCCTGGCCGACGATCACGGGAGTAGATCCGCGATGGCATCAAGCAGGCGCTGCGTGACCTCCTGTTCGGTGCCCGATGCGTCGATCAGTTTCACGCGCTCCGGTTCCTCGGCCGCGATGATCCGGAAGGCGGCTTCCACCTTCCGGTGGTAATGGTTGGACCGACCTCCGATCCGGTCGCTGCCATCCGTGTCGCGCGCCCGTGCTCGCTCGGCGCCGTCGTCTGATATCAGCACGAGGGTGCGGTCGGGAAACGAATCATCGAGGGCGAACGAGTTGATCGCGCGCACGGCTTCGATCCCGAGCCCTCCGGCGCCACCCTGATAAGCCAGTGAGCTGTCGACGAACCGATCGGACAGCACCCAAGAACCCGAGTCCAGCGCGGGCCGTATGATCTTCTCGACATGATCGGCGCGAGCGGCAGCGAACAGCAACGCTTCGGCTTTGGGCCCCCACCGTTCATCCTCGCCTCCCAGCAGCAGATTACGGATGACCTCGGCCCCGTCGCTGCCGCCCGGCTCGCGAGTCACCACCACTGCTATCCCACGCGACTGGAGCGCGCCGGCGAGCGCGTGCACTTGCGTGGACTTGCCGACTCCTTCCCCGCCCTCGAGCGAGATAAAGTGTCCGAGTTGGTTCACGCCATGCCGATGAGCTGCTTGAGGCCGAGCCAGATGCGACCGAAGAAGCCGGCTTTGCCGACATCCTCACCCGCGACCAGGGGCACAACCTGCGGCGGCGTATCCGAAGTAATGATCACAAGATCGGCGACGTGCTGGCCCTTCGTAATCGGTGCCGCGACGGGACCCTGATAGCGGATCTTCATGGCTGTAGCGCCAGTCGCCAGACCCGCCGGCACGGTGACCGCAAGGTCGCGCGGCGCGACCAGCGCCACTTCGCTCTCGCCGCCGAGCTGGACCTTTGCGGCCCCAACCTTCTGTCCGGCCTTGAACAATGGCTTGGCCTGCCAGGCATTGAACCCCCACTGGATGAGCCGCGTCGATTCCTGAACTCGTGAATTCCAGCTCGGCAGCCCCGCGACGACCTCAATCAAGCGCCGTCCGTTTTGGTCGGCCGATCCGGTGAAGCCGTAGCCCGCTTCCTCCGTATGGCCGGTCTTGAGGCCGTCAGCACCGGCCACTTTGCCGAGGATGGGATTGCGGTTGGCCTGGGTGATGTCTTGGCCGGAGCCGAGCGTCTTGCCCCAGGTGAAGCTCGGCTGCGCATAGAATTTCTTGTAAAGCGCGTAATGGTTCTCAATTTCCGAGCGGGCGAGCGTCGCGAGATCCCGCGCGGTCACATAGGTACAGCCCTCGTCCGGCCAGCCATTGGCGTTGCAGAAGCGGCTGTTGGTGAGGCCGAGCTTCTGCCCGAGCGCATTCATTTGGTTGGCGAAAGCTTGCTCGGTCCCGGCGATGCACTCCGCCAGCACCACCGATGCGTCGTTGCCCGACAAGGTGATAATACCATGAAGCAGATTCTCGACGCTCACCTGCTCATTTGGTGAAAGGAACATCGTCGAGCCGGCTTGGGGGCCGTGCCATTTCTGCCAGGTCTCGGGTCGCACGGTGCACATCTTGTTCAATGCCAGCTGTTTGCGGCCGATTAGCTCGAACGCCACTTCGGTGGTCATCATCTTGGCCATGGACGCGGGCGGCATGCGCCCATCCGGATTCTTTGCGAAGAGCACCGCGCCCGACGAGAGGTCGATCAAATAGGCATATTGCGCCGGAGTATCGAAGGGCGGCGCGGCCGCCGGTGCGGCGGTGGCGAAAAGGACTGAAGCGGCGGTGGTGAAGAGAATGGTGCGCGACATCGAAAACTCAAATTCCTCGATTCAGGCTGACGATCCAGCCTGTCTATCGTCGAGCAATCGCGTCCGCCAGAACTCCGACCGATAGCGCGTAGAAATTTGAGCAATTGTAATCAAGGATGGCCCGGTAATTGGTGGTGAGCAGGTAAGCGGTACCGTACGGCCCATCCGGCTCGATCAGGCTCGCCATCTCATTGTCGGGTAGTCGGCGTCCTAATGGAGTCACACCGAGCGCGCGCCATTCGCGCATTGCCAGCCAGCGGCTGTGACGCTTGTAGACTTGGGGACAGCGCGGCGCGGTAATGCGCGAAACGATGGCGGCGCGATTGAGGGTTGGCGGAGCGCGCACTGGAATTCCCCAAGTGACGTTCGGCTTCCACCCAGCATCGCGCAAATAGTTGGCGATCGACGCCAAACCATCCAACTCGTTGCTCCAGATATTGGCATAGCCATCATTGTCGCCGTCCGCGCGTAGCCGGAGTGCGACCGATGGGAGGAATTGCGGAAACCCAGTCGCCCCGGCCCAGCTTCCCCTGAGCCGCCAGCGCGGGATTCCCTGGTCCATGAGCTTGAGTGCCGCAATGAACTCGCTTTCGAACAGATTGCGACGCCGACCGTAATATCCCAGGCTGGCCAATACCTGCAGCAGGTCATGGCTACCGGTGACGAGGCCGTAGCTGGTTTCGTGGCCGTAGATGGCGAGCAGAACCGTCGGATCGACTCCCCACCTCGCCTGGATCCAGCGCAGACCTCCGTAAAGATTGGAATAATTGCTTTGTCCGCGGCGAACGAGGCTGGCTGTCACGTGCCGCCGCAAATAAGGTTGAAGCGACCGCACGGCACCCGAACTCGTGCCGGCGACAGGTTCGGTTCGCTCCATGTCGATCACCCGCTGGCTAATCGTGAGGCCCGGAACGTTCTGCTGGATCGTGCTTTCGCGTACGCCCTGCTGGCGCGCGAGCGCGGCGAGACGGATCTTGTAGGTTTCCCAGGCATCGTTGACGGCCGCGGCGTAAGCGGGCTGTCCGTAAGTGTAGGACTGGGCAAGCTGCGGATCGGCCTGCCTAATGGGCTCCTGAGGCGACCCGACTTGCGCAGATTGAGAAGCGAGCGAAACCGCGGACGCCCCAATCCATGTCCAGCTGCTGAATCCCCCAAATGCGACCAACGCTCACTCCTCGCTCGCACCGAGGCTATGCTGCAATG
This sequence comes from Pseudomonadota bacterium, assembly GCA_046731515.1. Lineage (GTDB taxonomy): Bacteria > Pseudomonadota > Alphaproteobacteria > Sphingomonadales > Sphingomonadaceae > Sphingomicrobium. The sequence goes on from JBKPLG010000047.1 coordinate 15,656, forward strand.
TACCTATCCGACCAGCTTGGTTCATCGCGCGGCTTGCACAGCTTGGCGCGGCGGACGATATGCGCAGCCGATCCGGAGAGGTGGCCGAGTGGTTTAAGGCAGCGGTCTTGAAAACCGCCGTGGGTGCAAGCCCACCGTGGGTTCGAATCCCACCCTCTCCGCCAACCCTTCAAAAATATTCATCTTGCGTTCACGCTACAAATGTAGCACTCTACAAATGTAGCGCGGCGAGTCGGCTGCGCATGAAAGGATTTTAATGCTCAGCAAGCTCCCTCCTCGCGAACGACAGATCGTCGATATCCTCTATGAACGGGGAGCGCTCCCCGTCGCCGACATCTGTGAAGCCCTCCCCGACCAGCTGAGCGGTTCGGCCGTCCGAGCGATGCTCAAGCGGCTCGAGGACAAGGGCTACGTCCAGCGCACCGATTCAGAGCGCGGCTATCTCTACAGTCCACTCGTCTCCGAAACGGCGGCGAAGAAATCGGCCTTGAGCGAGATCGTCCGCGTCTTCTTCAACGGTTCGCCCGCGAGCGCCGCCTCAGCCTTGCTCGGTATGTCAGACCGCCTGAAGGACGATGAACTGAGCGAACTCGAGCAAATGATCGCCCGAGCGCGCAAGGCCAAAGGGGGCAAGTGATGCACGTTCTCATCGGAATTGCGCTCAAGTCCCTGCTCATCGCCGGCATCACGCTGGGCCTTCTGGCGCTCATGAAGAAGCGTTCAGCGGCGGAGCGCTCCTGGGTCGCGCATATCGGGCTACTGGCGCTGGTGATCATGGCCTTTGCGCCGCTCGTGCTTCCGAGCTGGAATATCCAAACGCCTGCGTTCCTGAGTCAGGCATCGGCACCAGAGACCAAGCTGCAGACGCCCGCGCCGACGGCGAACACGGCGACACTTGCGCCAGCGTCAAAGGTGGCTCCCTCGGCCCTACCCTCTTCAGGAGTCAACCTCAGCCCCGTGGCCGCTGCGACCGCCGCATATGCGGTGCCGGCAGCCATCCTCCTTTTCATCACCTTGCTGGCCCTGGTCCGACTCATCGCTCTCAGGGCCCGAGCCGACGTGCTGGTCGATGGACATTGGTTGAGCGCACTCGCTCGCGCGCAGCGGCGCATGGGCTTCAAGCACGGCACAGCACTGCTGACCAGCGACGAACTCGCTTCGCCCATCAGCTGGGGTCTGATGCGCCCGGTCATCCTCCTCAACAACCGCGCGGTGGAGGCGTCTGGCGAGGCTGAAGCAATCATTGCCCATGAACTGGCGCACGTGGCCCGGATGGATTGGGCAAAGCTCTTGCTCGCCCGCGTCGCGACAGCGCTCTTCTGGTTTAACCCACTGGTGTGGATGCTTGCACGCGAAGCGCACCAATTGCGCGAGGAAGCGGCGGACGATGCTGTGCTCGCCGCGGACATCGTGGACACCGACTATGCCCAGCTGCTCGTCGGAGTCGCACGGCACGAATGCCCTGGCTTGCTGCTCGGAGCGCATGGGGTCGCCCCATCGACGAGTTCGCTTGCTCGCCGTGTCGCCCGCGTGTTGGACGGAACGTCTATTCGCAGCCCCGTTGACCGATCCTTCGCGCTCGGCGTGTTCACCGGTGCGGTGTTGATCGCCGCCCCCCTTGCGGCTCTGACCCTCACGCCCGCGAACAGCCAGAAGAAAGAGTCTCCGTCCGTTGCGAAATCGCGCGGCGGCGCCAGCGAGCCATATTATACGAGTGCGGACGCCCCGACCGACCTTGCGAGGATCATCGCCGACGGCGTCTCCACATCTGTGAATACGGCGGTGGCGGCAGTGGCTTCGAACGAGTCCGCCTTACATCTTGCTTCCCGCGACGGGTCCGTGGAGAGCGCAAATGGGACAACGACCCTTCGCGGCAAGGATGGCTCGCAGGTCACCCTCTATCCGGTTGACGCGCATGGGCGCAGGCGGATGGTTGCCCGCTCCGCCGATGGCGCGACAGCGGTAACTTATGCCGATGCTCGCGACCGCAACCTTGATGCTGCGATCAATATCAAGGCCCTGGGAGTTACCCCGGAATATATCGGTGCGATGCGTGCCGCGGCTCCAACGCTCCGCGATTTGGACCCGGATGAGTTCTCCGGTTTGCGTGCCGTGGGAGTCACTCCTGAATATGCGCGGGATATGGTTGCGGCCGGCTTCCCGTCGATTGACGAAGACGAGCTCGTCTCAGCTCGCGCAATTGGACTCACCGGCGGCTATATCCGAGCGATGAAGGCCGCCGGCGTCAACGGCACCTTGGACGATTTCGTCCAGCTTCGGGCCGTCGGAGTTGATCCTGAATTCGCCGCCCGCGCGCGTCGATCCGGAGTGAAAATCACCAACGCCGATGACCTGGTCGAGCTTCGCGCCTTGAGCGGAGCGAGGCCACCCGCTCCACCGAAGGCGCCCAAGCCGCCTAGTCCGCCCGGCCGCGGGGGGCCGCCGCCGCCCGACTGGGATCCGCTCGATCCCGACGACGGCTGACGAGCCACCGCTAACCCCAACAACTGACCTTCACTGACGAAGTTTCGAAACGCCGGAGCCCGGCGAACGGGCCAGCCTTGCCTCTGAAAATCGAAAGGAGAACAACAATGAACCGTTGTCTAGCCGCCTTCCTCGCACTTCTGTTCGCATCGGTCACGATCTCGAGCGCCTGCTTCGCTCACCCCATCGACCAGGCGAGCCGAACGCTGACGGTCACCGCCCCTCAATTGACGAACCTTCCAATCCCGAAAGGAGACTGAACATGAACCGCTGTGTCGCATTCCTGCTCGCGTTGCTGTTCGCATCTCTGAGCGTTTCATCCGCTTGTGTCGCTGCCCCCTCGGACTGGATCGGCTTTACGCTGGATGGGCGGGAGAACCGCGGAATCCAGGCAAGCTTCGACAATGAAAGCCGCGGCAATGGCGGCAATCACTGGTCGACCGGTGTCATGCCGTCGCAGTTGATCGGATTCGACATTGCCGGGTTTCATGGCGCCGGCACCCGCCCCGTACGTTTTGCCTTAGTCCGGGAGGCCGGACGCTTGGACTGTTCGGGGGAAGGCGGGAGCAGCCGTGCATCCGGCAATTGCAGCTTCACCGCGGATCCGGCCTTTACCGATCTGCTGGTCCGCCGCGGCATTGGGCGGCCGACGCGCGAGCAGGCGATGGCGTTGATGGCGGTGAATGCTCGGCGCGAGGTCGTCGATGCGCTCGCCGCTGCACGCTATCCCGCTCCGTCGATCGGCGACCTCACGGCCCTCACCGCGGTCGGCGTGAACGGGCGCTATATCGGCGATCTCGCCCGAGCCGGCTTTCGACCGCGCACGATCCAGTCGTTGATCGAATTCCGCGCGCTCGGAATCACTCCGGAGTGGATCGGCGGCTTCGCGCGCATCGGCTATGCGAACATGCCCAGCGGCGAGCTGATGCAGCTGAAGGCGCTCAACATCACGCCCGACTTCGTCATGGGCTTCGACCGTATCGGTTATGGGCGACTTCCGGTTAGCAAGTTGGTCGAGCTCAAGGCGCTCAACATCACGCCTGAGTTCGTTCGATCCACCGTCGGCGAAGGCCAAACGCTGCCGCCAGTCAACCAACTGGTCGAGATGAAGATCTTCGGACAACGGCACTAGCGTCACCAACCGTTCGTGAGCTTCGCGAAAGGCTTCGGTCGAACCGTTGGTCGATTGATCGAAGGCGCGTCGCCACGACTTTCCCCGCCACCTAGCGGAAACACTCGGACAACAAGGGGACATGTTGTGCCTCGCATCTTGTGGCTTACGACTGTTTGTGCGGCTGCGCTTGCATGTACCGTTCCGGCCCGGGCCCAGACGCCCAGTCAGACGGATCCTGGAACGGCGGCTCCTCCGGCGCGGCCGAGCCGGACAACGGTCTATGATGCCGCTTTTTTTGCCCAATATGCACCGCGCACGGCGCTCGACATTGCGAAGCGGGTCCCGGGATTCCAGCTCGACTTGGGAAGCACGCAAAACCAACTTGGATCGGTCGACGTGCGCGGCTTCGCCGGGACGGCGGGCAATGTTGTAATCAACGGCGCGCGCCCGAGCTCCAAAGCCGAGACGATCGACACGACGCTATCACGGATTCCGGCCCAGCGTGTCGTTCGGGTTGAGGTCGGGCCTGGCGATCTCTTCGGCTCCGACTATGCCGGCAAAAGCCAGGTTTTGAACGTAATCCTCTCCGAACAGGGAGGAATTGACGCCAATGTAACCGCCGCGGGAAGACGGTGGTACACAGGGTACATCAACACCGACATCTCCGGCTCCGGCGTGTACAGCCGCGGCCCTTCGAGTATCAATCTGTCGGCAGGGACCGGCAGGAACAAGCAATTTGAAGAAGGCACGGACGACCTAACCGACACCGAGACCGGCGAACTGGTCGAGCACCGGCGCAAGCACAACGTCTATTTCAACCGCGACCCCTTTATCGCCGGCGGCTGGGCGCTGGAGCGCGGCTCCGAGAAGGCCTTCCACCTCAACG
>JBKPLG010000048.1:0-7017 GCA_046731515.1 Pseudomonadota bacterium
TGAACGGCCTGTGGAACGAGCAAGTCGACTGCCGCGCCGTTGGAAAGGTCGCACGCAATGGCGACATGATCGCCACCCAACTCCCTGCGGAACCGCTCGAGCTTCTCGACATTGCTCCCCGACACGGCCAGCCGGGCACCCTGCCCCGCCAGCGCTTTGGCGATCGAGCTGCCAAGTCCACCCGAAGCGCCGGTCACAAGGGCCGTCAGGCCACTCAGGTCGAACATTACGCGATCTCCTTCGCTAGCGTCTCGACGTCCTCGATTCTGACGACGCTCGTGACCTTGGCATCAGGTGCAACGCGCTTGACCATCGGTCCAAGGACCTTGCCGCCCAATTCGACGAATTCTTCGACTCCTGCATCGGCGATGTTGGCGACGCTCTCCCGCCAGCGCACCATTCCCGTCACTTGCTCGACCAGCTGATTGCGAATGGTGTCGGGGTCCGTCACCGGTTCGGCAGTTACGTTCGCCACCAGGGGCACAGCGGGCGAGTCCACCACGACGTAGCTGAGGGCGTCTGCCATGGCCTCCGCCGCGGGCTGCATCATCGGGCAGTGGAAAGGTGCGGAAACGGGCAACAACACGGCGCGCTTGGCCCCCATGTCCTTTGCAATCTCCACGGCGCGATCGATCGCACCCTTCGCCCCCGATATGACGACCTGCGAGGGATCGTTGTCGTTGGCAACCGTGCAGATCTCGCCTTCAGCAGCAGCGTCTGCGATCCTTTTCGCGAGAGCCAAGTCGGCACCGAGCAGCGCCGCCATTGCACCCTCTCCAACCGGTACCGCCTGCTGCATAGCCTGCCCGCGCAGGCGAAGCAGTTTGGCCGTTGTCGAAAGATCGAACGATTCCGCGGCACACAGTGCCGAATATTCGCCGAGGCTGTGCCCGGCGACGAAGTTCGCGGCCTTCTTGAGATCGACACCGCCGTCCTTCGTCAACGCCGCAAAAACAGCAATTGCGTTCGCCATGATCGCCGGCTGCGCATTCTCGGTGAGGCGAAGCTCCTCTTCCGGTCCTTCACGCATCAATCGGAACAGGTTCTGACCAAGCGCTTCATCGACTTCATCGAACACGTCCTGAGCGGTGCGGCTCGCCTCGGCGAGCGCAACGCCCATGCCGACCGCCTGGCTACCTTGCCCCGGAAAAAGGAATGCGCGCATCAATCACCTTTGCCTGTCCCCGCGGAAGCGTGGATCGCGGGGCGGTTAGGCGCGACTGTGCGGATTGCCAAGTCCGCGGCCGGGTGCGAAGCCTTGTCGATGGAAGACCAAGCCGCCGCTATCGACACTCATCCCGAGCCCCGTTCGCGAATGCTCGGCAAATGGATGAGCGCAGCGATGGTCGTCGGAACGATGGTCGGCTCGGGCATCTACCTCCTGCCGACTACTCTTTCGCCATATGGGCCCAACCTCGTCATTGCGTTTCTGGTCACCGGCTTCGGAACGATGTGCCTCGCATTTGCACTGGCACGGCTTGCCGCGGAAATTCCGGGCGGTCCCTTCGTCTATGTGAAAGAAGCGTTTGGTGAGACTGCCGCTTTTCTGACGCTGTGGAGCTACATGGTCTCGCAGTGGACCGGCGTAGGGGCTGTGTCGATCGCGGCAGCTGGAGCATTGGGTCACGTGCTGCCCGCAGTCGGTTCAGGTCCGGGACTCATCGCTTTCGCACTGGCATCCATTGCCGTTCTTCTCGTCGTCAATCTATTCGGGGCGCGCTCTGCCGGTGGGCTTCAGGTAGTCGCGACCTTCATCAAGATTCTGCCCCTCCTCGCCGTCGTCGCACTCGTCGTTGTCCGCGCTGGAAGCGGCCGGCCGCTCGAGGAGCTTGAGCACGTACCCATTGGCATCTCGGCGATAACAGCGGCTGGAGCGCTGATGCTCTTTTCGCTCACCGGGTTTGAGTCCGCCGCAGTGGTTGCGAACGTCACCAGAGATTCGACCAAGACGGTTCCAATGGCGACGATCGTAGGCACCGGGTTTACCGCTGTGCTCTACCTGGTCGCGACGGTCACCACGTTGATGATCCTTCCGAGCGCGATCGCCGCGAAAAGCAGCGCTCCTTTTGCCGATGCGATCGCTCCGGTTCTCGGCGGCGCAGCCGCAGCGCTGGTCGCAATCATTGCGGCGGTTAGCGCGTTCGGCACCGGCAATGCATTGCTGTTGCTGGGCGCAGAGGTTGGGCGAACGATCGCGGGCGAACGCGACTTGCCGCCCTTCTTTCGCCGAACCAACGCAATTGGGGCGCCGATCGGATCTTTATCGATTGCTGCAGCCGTCGCAGCGTTGCTGGTCCTTGCGAGCTCGTCCAAGGATTTCGTGCGGATCTACGTGTTCATTACGCTGATCTCGACCGTCGCGGCGCTCGTGCTCTACACCGTGTGCGCCGCGGCCGCCCTCAAGCTCAGGATCACGGGTCGCTGGTCGATCATTGCGATCATTGGCGTCGTCTACGGCCTCGCAATGTTTATCGGAGCTGGCCTTGAAGCGACCCTGTGGGGATTCGGCCTCGCGATTGCCGGCCTTCCGATCCGTGCGATTTCGCGTTGGCTAAATCGCACCACCGTGCAACACCCGGCGAGCGCCACGTGAAAACGTAGCGGCCGAGACGAGTAGCGTCTCCGTCTCCTGGGGAGGGAAGACGATGTCCGAATCTGACGATGGCAAAATGGGCTTCTGGATGACGACGGCTCTGGTCGTCGGGACCATCATCGGCGGCGCGATATTCATGTTGCCAGTCAGCCTCGCTCCGTTGGGCGCCAACGCACTGATCGGCTGGGTCATCAGCGGAGTGGGCGCGCTGTGCATCGTGTTCGGACTGGCCCAAATATCCCGATTTGGCGGCGAAGGAATTCAGGCAAACATAGAACGAGAATTTGGAGCAACGAGCGGGTTTCTGGCTACCTGGTCGTTCTGGGTTTCCAACTGGGTCGCCCAAGCATCTGTTGCCGTCGCTACGGCATCAGCCTTGTCGTTCATCGGCCCCCAATTTGGCGGACCGAGTTCGGTCATTCCGATTGCGATTGGCTGCGTGCTGTTGGTGACGGTCGTAAATGCGATTGGCGTCCGCGCGGCCGGCGGCCTGTCGATCGTGACGGTTGCGATCAAAGTCCTCCCGTTGCTGGCGGTCATATGGTTGTTCGCGGAACGCGGTGCCAGCGGCGCGCCTTACGAACCGTTCGCACAGCTGCCGATCAACTTGGCGAATGTCGCCACGGCCACGGCGCTGACCTTCTTCGCGTTGACCGGGTTTGAAGCCGCTACTGCCCCGGTCTGCAAGATCCGGAATGCGTCACGAACCATCCCGCGAGCACTTCTGGGCGGAACAGCCTTCGTCACCGTGCTCTACCTGGCTGCGGGAACGGGTATCCAAATGCTCCTGCCCGCAAATGTGGTTGCGGCCTCGCCCGCCCCTTTTGCCGACGCCCTGGTGTCGCGGTGGGGACATGGCGTTGCGGCCTTTGCCGCGCTGGCAATCGCGATCAGCGCTTTTGGATGTCTCAACTGCTTGACCCTCGGCACCGGTGAGCTTGGTTATTCCATGGCGCTGAGAGGTGACCTTCCTTCCGTAATGGCGCGAACACGCGGCGCGAACACGCCGGTTGTGTCGCAAATGATCGGATCGGCCCTGGCCGTCCTCTTGATACTCGCCAACAGCAGTCGCGCTACGGCTAGCCTCTATACTTTCATCATCCTACTTTCGACGGCAGCGGTGATTGTTGTGTATCTCGCCGGCGTGTTGGCTGCTTGGAAATCGAGCACAACGACAAGAGCGCGGTCCATCTTTGTGGTCGCGATCCTCTTTATTTCCTTCGCGATCTACGGCACCGGCGTTGAGGCCGATCTATGGTGCCTGGTGCTGTTGCTAACCGGCCTCGCGATCCGGGCCGTTATGCGACGCTTGAATTCGCGAGCCGACTCCACCCTTGCGGTGGAGGTGAGCTGAGACGAGCCTCCGGGATCAGTTTCCTAAGCTTCTTCGCGAAGCTCCTCAGGCACACCTCGCTAGTCCCCAGCGGCCCCGCAACGTAAGTCGGTGCTTGCATCCCATGTTGCACGCGCGTGATCAGCTCGGTGTCCTCGGCGTTGACTCGGCGGTTGATCCGCCAGTTGAGGTAACGCACCGCTTTCATCTCGCGGCGATCGTCGGGCAGTGCATAGCTGATCTCGCGGAGCAGCGATTCCGTCGCGCTCACCGGAATGAATTGCATGAAGTCGACCTGATCAGGGTAGATGTCGAACGCTACATTGGGAAACAGCTTGTAATAGAGCCACTTGCGCTGATGCGTGGCTGGTAGATGATCGGCCTTCGGTAAAAAGCGCTGATACGCCCGCTCCGATGGGTTCGCCGACTCTTTTTCGACAAGGTCTCCCTGCATGCGATCCGCATACGGCTGCGCGTCGATCCGGTAATTGCGCCCGAACAGGCGTGTGAGGCCCGGGTGTCCGACCGGAATGTGCAGATGATCGGAATAATTGTCCGCGATGGTCTTCCAGTTGAGATGGCGCGGCCGGATCGTGATGCGACCAAGAACTCGCAAATCCTCGAATCGGTAGGGTGCGACTTCCTCCTCGTAAGGCGCCATCATCTCGGCGACTGAGGGCAAACCCGGCTCGAGCGTCACGAACAGGAAGCCGCGCCAATTTTCGAGCGCAACCGGGAAAAGGCTGACCTTGTCGATTTCCAGACCGGGATATTCCTGCCTGTGCGGCACTCCGACCAACCGCCCGTCGCGGGCGTAGCTCCACGCATGATAAGGGCAGGTCAGCACTTTGGCGCAGCCCCCGGTGCCGTCAACCAGCCGCGAACCGCGGTGTCGGCAGACATTCGAAAAGGCCCGAACCTGCCCATCGTCGCCGCGGATGACGATCACGCTCTCGTCGAGATAGTCGAGTGTGCGCCATTCACCGGGCTCAGTGATCTCGCTTTCGTGGCAGACGATTTGCGGAGAGGCGCGCAGGAACGCCTTCTTCTCCGCCTCAAAGAATTCCGGATCGAAATAGAGCCAGCCGGGCAGGCTCATATCGTCGAGCGGATCGGGTGTCGGCTGGACCGACTTCAGCTGCGTCGCCATGCTACGCATGTGCCACGGCGGCGCTGTAGGTGCAAAGAAAATGGGGGCTGCGGAGGGGAGAACGCAGCCCCCGGGGGCGGGCCTAGACGAGCTCGAGTGCGTGCCGCTCGAGCTGGTCGCCCAAATAGGAATCTTTGGCGACGATGAAGTCGATCAGGCGCTCGGCATAATCGTCACTGACGGCTGCCCTGACCGATGGGCGCTGCGCCAGAGCCTCGGACCAGGCGCGAACTTTCGCGGGCCGCTCGATCAACGGGCGACCTAGGCGCCAATCGAATACGTCGAGGTAGCGGAAGACGGGTCCGAATGCCGCGTCGGCCAATCCGAAGCGGTCACCGCTGAACCACGGACCTGCAATCTCATTTTCGAGACGCGCAATCTTGGCCTGGATCTGCTTGCGCTCGGCCTCGAAACTCGCCTCATCCTTGGCGGTGTAGAGTCGGTAAATGTCGGTGAGCGCCAGAGCGCCGAGCTCAACCCAGGCGCGCTCACGCGCCCGCTCGAGCGGGTCTGACGGAAGCAGCCGTTCGCTGTCGCCGATCTCATCGAGGTATTCGGCAATCACAGCGCTCTCGAAGATCACGTGCCCGCGCGCGCCCTCACCTTCGACTTCGAGCAGTGGCACCTTGCCGGTCGGCGAGAGCGCCAGGAACCAGTCAGGCTTGTTGGCGAGGTCGATGTCGATCCGCTCGAACGGAATTTTTTTCTCGGTCGCGACGATAACGGCGCGCTGCACATAAGGGCAAAGCTTGTGACTAATCAGGCGAAGGTGTTTGGGCACTGGGCAACTCCGTTCAATGCAGATGCATGTATATTTAGATGCACTTGCATACGTATGTCAAGATTGATGCATCTGCATGAAAAGGCTACATTTCACTGATGGACGCCTGTTCGACAGCCCAGCCGGAAGCGTGCTCGGACGCCTCGGTGCGAGCCTGGGCGCGGCTGATTCGCGCCCAGCGGAGCGCATTGTGTTCGGTTGAACGCGCTTTGCGCGAGGCAGAGTTGCCGCCGCTCGAATGGTACGATGTGCTGCTGGAGCTGGATCGCGGCGGCCCGCTTAGGCCTCGCGACCTCCAGAACCGGTTGCTGTTCGCCCAATACAATTTGTCGCGCCTGCTCGATCGAATGGAAGCCGAGGGGCTCGTTTCACGCGAGCGCTGCTCAGAGGACGCGCGCTGCCAGTGGGTCCATGCGACGGCATCTGGCAAGGCGTTGAGAAAGCGGATGTGGCCCGTCTATGCCTCGGCTATCCGTCAGGCAGTCGGCGAAAAGCTCACCGACGGCCAGGCCGAACGTCTCGCCGAGCTACTCGGCAAGATCAGCGGCTGCCCAAAGCAGCCCCCCTGATTGCGATCATTCACTTTAAGGCTGTGCTCGCCAAGCTCGGCTAAGTCCCTAACTTGCCTTTCGAGAGTGTTTCCGCCATAGGCGCCGCGCTGGCGCGAGAGGCTCAGTCTCCGCGCCCGTTGTTTTTTGAAGACAGCCGGAGGGGCGGGCCACTGGGGCACGTCAGCGATCGGCCAAAAGAGAGATAAACAACATGCCGCTCTACGAGCATGTTTTCCTCGCGCGTCAGGACCTGGCCCAGGCTCAGGTGGATGCACTCGCGGAAAACGCCACGAAGATCATCGAAGACAATGGCGGGAAAATCGCCAAGACCGAAACCTGGGGTCTCAGGTCCCTCGCCTATCGCATCGCCAAGAACCGCAAGGCGCATTACGTGATGCTCGACATCGACGCGCCCGCCGCCGCGATTGCCGAGCTCGAGCGCCAGTCCAATATTAACGAGGACGTGATCCGCTTCCTCACCATCAAGGTCGACGAGCATGAGAAGGGCCCGTCGGCGATGATGCGCCGCAGCGACAAGGAGCGTTCGCGTTCTGACCGCGCTCCGGATTTCCGCCGTGAAGAGCGTGAGGAGGAGGTGGAGTAATGGCC
>JBKPLG010000049.1:0-25584 GCA_046731515.1 Pseudomonadota bacterium
GTTCCGACCTACACCACCAATACTACGCGCGATCATACGCACATCCTCGGCAATTCGGACGCGAGGGCCGTTATTGTTTCGCGACAGAAGCTCGCGAAAAACCTCGTCCCCGCAGTGCTGACCTCCGCCGAGTGCCATCACATCATCGGCATGGAGGACATCCGCGCCGGCCAGCTTCCGGACTGGGTGAACGTCCATCATTGGACCGAGCTGACGTCCGGCGACGCAGATGTGGCAGCGGTCCGAGAGGAAATGGCGAAAGTCGGCCGCGGCGACCTCGCCTGCATTATCTACACGAGCGGAACCGGCGGCGCTCCACGCGGAGTGCAACAGCATCACGGAGCAATCCTCCACAATCTCGAAGGCTGCACTGACATCATCTCGACCGACTTCGGCTGGGACGACGAGGTTTTCCTGTCCTTCTTGCCGGCAAGTCATGCCTATGAGCACACCGGCGGCCAGCACTTTCCGATCGCACTGGGCGCGCAGATCTATTTCGCCGAGAGCCTCGAGAAGCTCGCTTCGAACATCGAGGAAGTGCAGCCGACGATCATGGTCGTCGTTCCCCGCCTGTTCGAAATGCTGCGAGCCCGGATCATCAAGTCGATCGAAACCAGCGGAGATTTCTCCAAGTACCTTCTGGCTCGCGCGCTCAAGATTGGCGCCGATAAGGCGCGTCGCAAGCTAAAACCTTGGGACTTACCGATGGACGGGCTTCTCTCATTGACTCTGCGGCGCAAGGTGCGGGCCAAGGTCGGTGGTCGACAAAAGGCCTGGGTGTCGGGAGGAGCACCGCTCAATCCGGAAGTCGGACTCTTCTTCCAGTCTCTCGGGATCACCTTCCTGCAAGGTTATGGCCAGACCGAATCGGCTCCAGTGATCAGCTGCAATCGTCCGAGCGTCGGGATCCGCCTCGACACCGTCGGCGTGCCGCTCAAAAACACTGAAGTGCGCATAGCCGATGACGGCGAGATTATCGTCCGCGGCGAGCTGGTGATGCGCGGCTATTGGCGCAATGAAGAAGAAACGGCGCGCGTGCTTCGCGACGGCTGGCTCGGCACCGGTGACGTCGGTCATTTTGACGACAAGGGCCGGATCGTCATCACGGATCGCAAGAAGGATCTCATCGTCAACGACAAGGGCGACAATGTTTCGCCGCAGCGGATCGAGGGGATGCTGACGCTGCAGCCTGAGATCGCGCAAGCGATGGTCTATGGCGACCGCCGACCTCACCTGGTTGCGCTGCTTGTGCCGGATCCCGAGATCGCGTCGGCAGCTGACCTCCAGCAAAGGCTGCAGCGTTCGGTGGATCGGGTGAACGCGGATTTGTCGGTAATGGAGAGGGTACGCCGGTTCATCCTCGCCGATGAGCCGTTTGCGATAGACAACGAGCAGCTGACGCCCTCGATGAAAATTCGGCGTCACGTGATTTCAAAGGTCTACGGCGAGCGGCTTGACGCGCTCTACAGGCGCTAGGGCTATCCCGCTTTCGAATAGGGCGTGAAATCGCCGAAGACGCAACTGCCGACGGTGATCCCGTTCGTCGTATCGATGATCCGGGCAATGTCGCCGCGGCACAGCTGCGCTGTTCCGAATTGCCTTGTCAGCATCGTGTACGGCGGGCGACCAAGGTTGCTGCAGCCGCCAGGCATATGCGCGATGTAGACGTTGTTGCCACCCTGCCTGAAGGCGACCGTCTGCTCGTCGATCACGATCATATCATTGGCATTGTAGGTCGGCAGACAGCTGACCGGCTGTCCGGCTACCTTTCCGGCAATGAGTCGCTCATATTCCTGCTGCTTCTGAGCGCTGCGCATCGGCTGTTCCGCCGTCGCCGCACAACCGGCGAGCGTTGCGCCAACTAGCAGAATTGAGAGGGCGCGCATTTCACGAACTCCTATCGGTTCGCTTTAGTGTAGGGCGTGAAGTCGCCGAAGACGCAACTCCCCACGGTGAACCCGTTATGCGGATCGACGATGTTCGCGATATCGCCGCGGCAAAGCTGGGCAGAGCCGACTTGCCTGGTCACCATGGTATAGGGCGGGGTCGCGAGATTGCTGCAGCCGCCGGGCAGGTGAGCGACGTAAAGACGATTGCTGCCAAACCTGAAAGCGACCGTTTCCTCGTCAATAACAGTGGTTTGATAGGCGTTGAACGTCGACATGCACGGTACTGGCGGTTTCGCGACCATGCCGGCAGTGACCCGATTGAATGTCTGCTGTGCCTTCGGGCTAAGCACCTGTTGCTCTTGCTGGGCAGCCGCCGATGGAACGGCAAGCGCAGCGCCGAGCAGAAGAAGTGAGAGACCACGCATTTCGACCTCCTCACGATACATTGTCGCGCCCTGCATGACGCCTTCGATCATGAACGGAAGCTGTCTTTCTCCGCTCTCAGTCGGGCGAACTCCTCCCAGTTAGTGGCTCGAACGAAAGGATTGGTTTCACGTTCCTGGGCGACACTCGTGGGCAAAGTGATTTGGCGTGCCTCACGCAGACCTTCTACTTCTTTGAGCCGCGCGGAGATTGCAGAATTCTCAGGCTCGGCATGCCGAGCGAAGCGCGCATTCGCGAGCGTATATTCGTGGCCGCAGTAAAGCTCCGTGTCCGCCGGCAAGCCGGCGATGCGCTGCAGTGACCTGTGCATCTGCTGCGCTGTTCCTTCGAACAACCGTCCGCACCCCATGGCGAATAGGGTATCGCCGACGAATGCAATCCGATCCTCGTCGAGGATCAGTGCGACATGTCCGCGCGTATGACCCGGAATCTCCATCACCCGGCCCACATGCTCACCGATGCGGATCTCGCTTCCTTCAGAGAGCGGAACGTCGCGGCCCGGGATGTCCTCGGCCGCCGGACCGGAAATCGTGCAACCCGTCGCTTCCTTCATGGCGAGATTGCCGCCCGAATGATCCCAATGATGATGGGTGTTCCAAACCTGTGTGATCGCCCAACCCCGCCGCTTCGCCTCGGCTAGCGCCGGTGCTGCATCGCCCGGGTCGACCACCGCCGTTTCGCCGCTCGCCTCGTCACGCACGAGCCAGATATAATTGTCGGTGAAAGCGGGAACGGCGACGATTTCCATGCGCGCGCTCTACGCTTCGCCTTCGAGGATCGCCAGCGCCTCGGCGGCGCGTGCCGTGTTCGTTTGGGATGATGTCGAGGAAGTGGCGGTCGCGTCAGGCTACCATTCGCCAGTGTTGGGCATAGACGCCCAAGGCTCCGCTGCCGCGAGCGCCTCGCCCTGCTGTAACAGCTCGATCGAGATTCCGTCGGGCGTTCTAACGAAAGCCATTCGGCCGTCGCGGGGTGGCCGATTGATGGTCACGCCGGCATCCATCAGTTGCTGACAAGTCTGATAAATGTCGTCGACACGGTAGGCCAGGTGTCCGAAGTTTCGCCCGCCTGAATAGCCGCTTTCCTCCCAATTATGGGTGAGCTCGACCTCTCCTCCCTCGTCGCCGGGCACACCGAGGAAGATCAGCGTGTACTTGCCTTGAGGGACATCATGGCGCCTTCGCTCGTGAAGGCCGAGCAGTTGGAAAAATGCAACAGTGGCGTCCGGATCGGACACTCGAAGCATGGAATGGACGAATTTCATTTCCACCTCGCTCAACTCATCGCTATAAATGCACGGTTCGTCGCGGCATAGACCGGCGATTGTGACCGGTGGCCGCCTTTTAAGCGGACGAACGCAGGGTATCATCAACATGATCCAGAAGCTGCAGGACAGCCGCGCTGTCCTTCTTGGCGCGGTGGCGATTTTTGCGGTTGGGTTGACCACCAGCGGTTACGTGCTGGGTGACGGGTTGAGACGAGCGAAGATGGCAGAGCGGACGGTCACCGTCCGCGGCGTGTCCGAACGCAACGTCACCGCTGACCTCGCGACCTGGTCGGTCGATTTCTCGCATCAGGGAACGGAGCTCGCTCCCGTTCAGCAGTCGGTCGATCAGCAGGCGTGGGCAGTCCGCGCCTTCTTCCAGCGTGCAGGCTTTCGGGCAGAGGACGTCGCTGACAGCGATGTCAGCCTGAGCCGTGAGCGCCCACGGGAAGGCGAAAGTGGTCCAGAGCGGTTGACGGTGCGCCGCTCGATCCAGCTCAGGACCAATGACGTGATGAAGGCGCGCGCAACCTACGCCCGCCAGTCGGAGTTGCTGCGCGACGGCGTCGAGCTTTCGGGAACTAGCATCAGCTACACCTTCACTCGGCTCAACGATCTCAAGCCCGCGATGATCGCCGAGGCGAACCAGAATGCGCGGCGCAGCGCTGAGCAGTTCGCGCGCGACAGTGGCGCTTCGGTTGGGCGGATCAAGACCGCGAGCCAGGGCTATTTTTCGATCGGCCCCCGTGACGGCGAGGCATGCGAAGAATGCGGATCGTCGGGTGGCACGTCGCCGTTTCAGAAGGTCCGAGTGGTGACGACGATCGATTATGACCTCGGCTAATTCTTGACCGAGAGCGGCGCGGGAAGAAGCTTGAGAGCTTCCTGCGCCGCCTTTCCGATCGGCCCCTGAGGGTCGCCTGCGGCGGCGCGCTGCCAATATTGGCGCGCTCCCACCTCATCGCCCGCAAAATGGGCGACGTGGCCGGCCTCGAAGAGCACGGTCGGGTCGGACGGTGCGAGCTTCAGCGCCTTGCCGATCGAGGCTTCCGCTGTCGCCTTGTCGCCCTCGCGGATCGCCAGCGCGGCCGAAAAGTACCAATAGAAGGGGTCGGACGAGATGCTCGCCGAGGCCTCATTCAGTTTGGCGCGGGCCGTCCTGAGATCGTTCTGGGCTTCAGCAACTCGGGCCCGGTCGAGCAGCGCCTCTCCACGCTGTTCCGCTTCCAGGCCCGGCAGGCTGAGCGCCTTGTCGAGCGCCAGCGCGGCCTTGCCGTACTGCTCGGCCGCGATCCACATATTGCCCGCGGCCGCCCACATGCGCGCAGTTGCCGGTTCCGTCTCTGACGATGCCTTTGCCGCTTCTTCGAAAGCCTGTGCGGCCTCTTCGGAATCTCCGTTCTTCTGAGCCAAGAGCGCACGGCAGACGAGGGCATCGGGAGTGACGACGTCCGGGCAGGCGTTCTGAGCTGCCGGGGCTGGCGCGGCGCTGGATGGCGCGGCAGCGGCGAGCATGGCGGCGAACAGCAGGATCATTGTTGAGGCTCCACAAGGGCGGCAACGGTGCGCAGGATCGCGTCGATCTCGTGCGGCTCCGACAAACGATGGCGGCCGCCTTTGATGGTCAATAGCTGGACATCCGCTGAACGAAGCCGACCCATAGTCCGAAACGGGACGTCCAGAGGTACGTCTTCGTCGAGCTCGCCGTGGACCAGCCGGACCGGGCAGTCGATGGCGATGTCTTCCTTCAATAACCTCAAGGCCTGACCAGACTCCCAAAATGCTCGAGTGAAAACCTGCGGCCCAGGTCCGTAAGGATTCGGCTCCTCGAGCCGGCCGGTCCGGAGCTCGGCCTTTTGGTCGGCGCTGAATCCCCACTCGGTGAAATCGGGGGCAGCAGCAATCCCGACCAATGCGCGCACGCGTTCCGGTCTGAGCAGAGCAAGATGCAGAGCGATCCACCCTCCCATCGACGAACCGATCAGGATCAGCGGCCCCTTTGTCAGACGGTCCAGTGCGGCGAGGGTCTCCTCGAGCCACAATGCCAGCGTTCCATCTTCAAATCGTCCGCCGCTCGATCCCGTGCCGGAATAGTCGAGCCGCAGCATCGCGAGACCGCTGCGCTCCGCGAAGACATCGATCGCAAGCGCCTTGGTGCCTTCCATGTCCGACGCATAGCCGGGCAGGAAAACAAGCGTCGGTCCATTGCCGGGCCGATACCGGTAGGCAATCGAACGCGTCTCGACTTCGATGTATGCGACCTCCGGCTGACCCATGAGTCGGCCCTCTAGCGGAGGAGTGATTTTCGATGAAATACCGCAAGCTCGGCGACAGCGATCTCGACGTCTCGGAAATCTCTCTCGGCTCGTGGCTCACCTATGGCGCCGGCGTCGAAGCCGACCAGGCGCGCGCCTGCCTTGACGAAGCGTTCGCCCAGGGCATCAATTTCATCGACACGGCCAACATCTATGGCCGCGGAGCCGCGGAGACGTTCTTAGGCGATGCGCTGCGGGATCGACCGCGCGACAGCTATATCCTCGCGACCAAGCTCTATTTCCCCATGAGCGCGACCGACCGCGGCCTGTCGCGCGACCAGGTTGAGAAGCAGCTCGACGCGTCGCTAAAGCGTCTCAGAACTGACTATGTCGACCTCTATCAATGTCACCGCTACGACTGGGATACGCCGCTAGAGGAGACGATGGAGGCGCTCACCCGGGCCGTAGAGAGCGGCAAGGCGCGCACCATCGGCTTTTCGGAATGGCCGGCGGAGCGGATCCAGGCCGCGCTCGACCTCCCCGGAGTTACGAAGTTCGTCTCGAGCCAGCCCCAATATTCGCTGCTGTGGCGTGAGCCGGAAGGGGAAGTGATCCCGCTCTGCTCCGCCAACGGCATTTCGCAGATCGTCTGGTCGCCGCTCGGCCAGGGTGTGCTCAGCGGCAAATATGATCCTGATCGGCCGCCGCCAAGCGATTCGCGGGCGGCCAGCGAGGACATGGGCGGCTTCATGGACCGGTTGCTGCACCCGGATCTTCTCCGCGCGGTCCAACGCCTGAAGCCCATCGCCGAGGAAGCGGGCCTGACTTTGCCGCAATTCGCCCTCGCCTGGGTGCTTCGGGAGCCCAACGTCGCTTCGGCAATCATCGGCGCGTCGAGACCCGAACAGGTCCAAGAGAATGCGCATGCCTCCGGCGTGATCGTCGATACCGAGCTCTTCCTCCGCGCCGAGACGATCGTTGAGGAAGCGCTCGCTGGAACGGAGCCGGTCTGACGTTCAGATCGCCTTTGAGCTGCGGCGCGAAGGTGAGACGAAAATCTCTTCGATTGGCAGACCGAACAGCTCGGCGATCCGGAACGCGAGCGGAAGCGACGGATCGTATTTGCCCGTCTCGATCGCGTTGACGCTCTGACGGGAGATTTCGAGCCGAAGCGCCAGAGCCTGCTGCGTCCAGCGACGTTCCGAGCGCAATTGGCGGATGCGAGTTTCCATTTTGTCAAGCAAGCTTGATATAAATGGATTGCTATGTCAACTGTGCTTTACTTCAAGTTGCGAGAGTCGCCGGTCGCAGGAGGCGGTTGAGGCCAGCGAAGAGCGCGGTTAGAGCCGATCCGCAATGACCAAGATGTTCAAGATTGCGCTTCCCGACGGTTCGGTGAAGGAGATGCCCGAGGGTTCGACCCCCGCCGACGTCGCCGCCGCCATCGGACCCGGCCTGGCCAAGGCGGCGCTCGCCGCGAAGGTCGACGGCGAGGTTCGCGACCTTACGCGGCCTTTTGAGGGGGATGCCGAGCTTGCTCTGATCACCTCTCGCGACGAGAAAGAGGCGCTCGAACTGGTGCGCCACGACTTCGCGCACATCCTCGCCGAAGCCGTTCAGAACCTGTTTCCCGGGACTCAAATCACCTTCGGTCCGGCGACCGAGGACGGCTTTTACTACGACTTCGCGCCAGCTTCGGAGCGAGGACCGTTTACCGAGGAAGATCTTCCTGTGATCGAAGAGGAGATGCGGCGGATCATCTCCGACGACAAGCCGCTCGTTCGCGAAGTCTGGACTCGCGAGCAGGTTCGCGACTTCTTCGATGCGCACGGCGAGGCGTTCAAGGCTGAATGGGTGATGGAGCTGCCCGAGGGTGAGGCCATCACCATGTACCGCACCGGCGAAGCGGACGAAGCGTGGATCGATCTGTGCCGGGGACCGCACCTCGCTTCGACCGGCAAGCTCGACCCCAATGGCTTCAAGCTGACACGCGTATCGGGCGCTTATTGGCGCGGCGATCCGAAAAACCCGATGCTGTCGCGCATCTACGGTACCGCCTGGCTCAATAAGAAGCAGCTCGACGAGCATCTGAAGCGGCTCGAGGAAGCTGCGAAGCGCGACCATCGCAAGATCGGTCAGGAGATGGACCTGTTCCACCTGCAACCCGAGGCGCACGGATCGGTCTTCTGGCACCCGAATGGCTGGATCATCTGGCGACAATTGGAGGCCTATTTGCGCCGCCGTTTGGACGCTGCCGGCTATCAGGAGATCAAAACGCCGCAACTGATCGATTCAAAGCTGTGGGTTCAGTCGGGCCATTGGGGCAAGTTTCGCGAGAACATGTTCGTCGTGCCCGATGAGATTCCGTCCACCGAAGAAGACAAGCCGGTGATTACCGGAGATGCAGACCTGCTCGCTCTGAAACCGATGAACTGT
Source organism: Pseudomonadota bacterium (assembly GCA_046731515.1). Taxonomy (GTDB): domain Bacteria; phylum Pseudomonadota; class Alphaproteobacteria; order Sphingomonadales; family Sphingomonadaceae; genus Sphingomicrobium. The sequence goes on from JBKPLG010000049.1 coordinate 8,289, forward strand.
CCGGCGCACATCCAGGTCTTCAAGCAGGGCATCACCAGTTACCGCGAATTGCCGGTGCGATTCGCCGAATATGGCTGTTGCCACCGCAATGAACCGCACGGTGCGCTTCACGGGATCATGCGCGTCCGCCAATTCACCCAGGACGACGGCCACATTTTTTGCACACGCGATCAGCTGGTCGAAGAGACCAAGGCTTTCTGCGCCTTGCTCGATTCCGTTTATCGCGACCTCGGCTTTCCAAATTACCAGGTGAAGCTCGCAACCCGCCCTGACCAGCGCATCGGCAGTGACGAGGAATGGGACCGCGCCGAGGCAGACCTCGAGCAGGCTCTGAAGGAGACCGGGCTCGATTATGAAGTGCTGCCGGGTGAGGGCGCATTTTACGGTCCGAAGCTCGAGTTCCATCTGACCGACGCGATCGGTCGGACCTGGCAGTGCGGCACCCACCAGCTCGATCCGAGCATGCCGCAGCGACTAGGTGCGGTTTACATCGGCGAGGATGGCGAAAAGCATCATCCGCTGATGCTGCACCGCGCGATTCTCGGCACATTCGAGCGGTTCATCGGCATTCTTATCGAGCATCACGCGGGCAAATTCCCGCTGTGGCTGGCGCCCGTGCAGGCGGTGGTCGCAACGATCGTCTCCGAAGCAGACGAATATGCGATGCAGGTTTCGACCAAGCTCGCTGAAGCCGGGATCCGTGTTGAAACCGATCTCAGGAACGAGAAGATCAACTACAAAGTGCGCGAGCACAGCCTCGCGAAGGTCCCACTCCTTCTCGTTGTCGGGAAGCGCGAGGCGGAGGAGGGCACTATCGCCCTTCGCCGGCTCGGAAGCGACGAACGGCAGGTGATGATGAGCCTCGACGAGGCTGTGAAGATGATCGCCGCCGATGCGGTGCCGCCGGACTTGGCCTGACGCGGCTTCGCCACAGGTCGCGGCAAAAATTGCGCGCATTCCCCGCGAAACCTTTTCATTGGCCCCGCAAGCGCTTACCTCTCGCGCCCAGTCGCAACAGCAATTTGGAGACGCTGCTATACCACCGCCCTACCCGCGCCGTCCGATGGCGCCGCCGCAGCCGATGTCCGGCCCCCGTTACAATGAGTTCATTCAGGCGCCCAAAGTGCGGGTGATCGACGAGAACGGCGATAATCTGGGGGTGATGTATACGCGCGAAGCGATCGAGCAGGCCGCTGACGTCGGGCTCGATCTGGTCGAAATCTCTCCCAATGCCGATCCGCCTGTCGCCAAGTTCCTCGATATCGGCCGCTACAAATATGAAGCCCAGAAGAAAGCGGCCGAACAGCGCAAGCGGCAGAAGACGCAGGAGGTCAAAGAGATCAAGATGCGTCCGAACATCGACGACCACGATTACGACACGAAAATGAAGAAGGTCTTCGAGTTCCTCGAGGAAGGCGACAAGGTCAAGGTCACCATGCGCTTTCGCGGTCGCGAGATGGCGCATGGAGAGCTCGGCATGGCCGTTCTTCGGCGGGTGCAAGAACAAACGGCGCCGATGGCCAAGGTCGAAGCCCATCCGCGAATGGAAGGCCGCCAGATGCTGATGGTGCTCGCGCCGAAATAGCTTCCGCGTTCCGGAGTCTCCTTACTTACACTGCTGTTGCCAATTTGCTGCAGCCGTTGCCATTGTGCTGACGAAACGACCGCAGTCGCTTCCTTTGGTCCGTCATCCACATTAGCCTCCCGCCCTGGGCGCTTATGCGTCTAACAGGGGAGAGACGATGATCCGCAAGACTGCGTGGCTGCTTTCCGCAGGCCTGGTTGCTTTGGCGACTCCAGCATTTGCCCAGACGACATCCCAATCGAATACGGATAGCGACAAGGGCGCCGCCCAACCAACGGAAGGAGCAACCGCCGAAGGCGCGGCAGTCCAGGATCAGGCGCGGGAGCAACAGCCAGTCGACACTGGCGATATCATCGTCACGGCGACTCGACGTAACGAAGCCCTTTCGGACGTGCCGATGGCGGTCAGCGCGGTCACCGCGCAAACGCTCGAGAATACGGGCGCGAGCGACATCAGGCAGCTCAACCAGGTCGCGCCATCACTGCTCGTATCGTCGACCTCGTCCGAAGGCGGCGCCGCAGTCGCCCGTATTCGCGGCGTCGGGACTGTCGGCGACAACGCGGGTCTTGAGGCCTCGGTCGGTGTCTTCATCGATGGCGTGTACCGTTCCCGCGCGGGTCTTGCCCTTACGGAACTGGGACCGCTGGACCGCATCGAGGTTCTGCGCGGACCGCAGGGAACCTTGTTCGGACGCAATACGTCGGCCGGACTCGTTTCGATCATCACCGCTAAGCCGCGCTTCGATCCCGAGGTCAGCGGTCAGATCGATGTCGGCAATTACGATATGCGCCGGATTGAAGGGAGCCTGACGGGCCCGCTCACGGAATCGATTGCCGCCCGCATCGACGGGGTCTGGGTGAAGCGCGATGGATTCCTCAAGGACGTGATCTCCGGTCGTCGAGTCAACGACCGCGACCGCTGGATGCTTCGCGGGCAAGTTCTCTTTCAGCCAAGCGACAATCTCTCCATTCGGCTGATCGCGGACTATGCGAAGCGCAACGAGGAATGCTGCGCGGCGCCATATCTTCCTGCACATGACGTCATCGCGACCGGCGGCGGCGGAACCGCTGAAGCCCCATCGACCATTGCGGCGATCGAGCGGGCCTTGGGCGGAATCATAAACGACGATACATTCGATCGTCGAGTCTCGATCACGCCTGGACGAAGCTATCGCAGCGACGTCAAGGACGGCGGCGTTTCGGGGGAAATTGTCTATGACTTCGGCGCCGCCGAACTCACGTCAATCACCGCCTACCGGTACAACAAATATACGCGCGGTCAGGATGCCGATTTCAACAATCTCGACATCTTGTTCCGGGACGATGACGGCAGCGCCTTCAACCGCTTCAAGACTTTCACGCAGGAAGTCCGGCTGCAGGGAAATGCCTTTAGCGGAATCCTCGACTGGCTCGTTGGCGGCTATTATGCGAACGAGAAGCTCGCCGTCGACGACAACCTTGCCTACGGGGCCGATTACGCCCGCTATGGCAACTGTCTTGTTGCGGCGAACTTCGTCTCGGGAGGCGCTCCGTCGGCCCTCTTGGCGCCGGGCGCTTCACCGACCTGCTTCAACCCGTTCGTTGCGCCGCTCGTTCAGGCTGGACTGACAAATTCGTTCAACAATGCGGTGGCGGCCGGCAACATTCCGCTGGCAACCGCGATCGCAGGGCAAATCACGGCCTTGTCCGCATTCGCCCGATTGAACAACGTCGGCTTTCCCGGCGCGCAGGTTGACTTCAGCGGACAGCCGTTCGGCAACAGCGGGTTTTCAAATCTGACCAGCCCCGCGCTGACGCTAAACGGCGCGGCGCTCGACGATTCCTACCGTCAGACCAGCAACAACTGGGCAATCTTCACCCACAACATTTTCTCGATCACCGATCGGCTGAAGCTAACCCTCGGTGCGCGCTATACGCATGAGAAAAAGGAGCTGGACGCCGACCTCACCGACAACAACATCATTTGCACGTTGTTGTCCGGCACCAGCCTGCAGACACTGCCGTGCGTCAACCCGAGCGTTCCGAGGGGGAGTCTGTCGTTTTCCGACAGCCGCAGCGAAAGCAAGATCTCAGGCACTGCGGTTATCAGTTACAAGCCGACCGACCGGTTGCTCACCTACGCAAGCTATTCGCGCGGATACAAAGCAGGCGGGTTCAACCTAGACCGCTCAGCTCTGTTCCGTGCTTTGCCGGTTCCAGTGACGACGCCGGCCAGCAACCCACCCCTGTCGGGCAATGGCGCGATCTGCGTCCTTCCGGGCCAGGCCGGCTGCCAGGGTCTCTTCGCCTCCGGCGCAGATTTGCAGTTCAAGCCGGAGATTAACGACGCGTTCGAAATCGGCGCAAAATACAACGGTCCTGGAATCGACGTGAACTTCGCCTTGTTCCACGAGGTCTTCCGCAACTTCCAGCTGAACACCTTCAACGGGCTCAATTTCGTCGTCGAAAACATCAACAGCTGCAGCGAAAATCTGAACGGTGCGGATGAGGACAACAGTGCGCTGACCGGCGCTTGTACTGGTAAGACCCGCGGAGGTGTGAAGAGCCAAGGGTTCGAGCTCGAAATCTACACCCGCCCGATCCGTAACGTGCAGTGGAATGCGGGCCTCGTCTATGCCGATACTCGTTATCGGCACAATCTGGTGGGCGCCGACGGACGGGCTCTGACGAATGCACTGTTCCAATTGCCGGGGCGCCAAATCTCCAACGCCCCGAAATGGACCGCGACGACCTCGCTCACCTGGACTCCACCGATCGGCAGCAGCGGCTTGCGTGGCCTGTTCTATGTCGATGGCAGATACATGAGCAAATTCAACACCGGTTCCGATCTCGATATCGAGAAGACTCAGAAAGCTTTCGCACTGGTGAACGGGCGCATCGGTCTGCACGGGCCCGAGGACGCGTGGGCCGTCGAACTTTGGGCGCAGAACTTGTTCGACAAAAATTACAAGCAGGTGGCCTTTGATGCGCCCGTGCAGGGTTCAGGCACGACGCGAGGTGTCCAGGCTGGTTTCTATCCGCGGTCTACTCAGCTCTACGGTGCGTTCCTCGGCGAACCGCGGACGTTTGGGGTGACCCTGCGGGGCAACCTCGGGCTCAATCGTCCGGCTCCGCCCGCTTACACGCCGCCACCCGCTCCGCCGCCGCCGGTGGTCGAGCAGCCCGCTCCTCCTCCACCACCACCGCCTCCTCCGCCACCGCCGACCACGGAGGGTGAACGCGGCTAGGCAGCTTTGGCGTTCGCGGGTTCTAGGGCGGCTCGGAGCAGGGTTGAGCGCAAGGCGTCGGAGTCTTCTTCATTCAACTTCTTCCCGTCAGCGCGGGTCAGGTAGAACACGTCCACCGCGCGTTCGCCATAAGTGGCGATATGGGCCGAGTGGATCTGGTGACCGCATTCGTGGATGGACTTGGCGAGTCCCGCAAGAAGCGCCGGCCGGTCGCGGGCGTTGACTTCGACAACCGTGGTTCGAGTAGACGCGCGGTCGGCGATGACCACCGACGGAGCAACTTGGAATGCCATCCCCCTCCGAGGCAATTCGCTGCCCGGCGGAACCGGCGGCTCGGAACCGGAAAGCGCAGCCTGGACTGCGCGGACCAGCCGGCCGCGTAAGCGCCGATCTGCATAAGGCCGATTGCGACCGTCGAGCACAAGCAGATTGTCCAGCGCCATGCCGTCCCGAGTGGTGTGGATGCGCGCGTCGATGATACTCGCATCCGCGGCAGCCAGGCCGGCGCAGATCCGATAGAAGAGTCCTTCGCGATCAGGCGTGAAGACGCTGACTCTGGTCGCCCCGCTGTCGGGATCATCCTCGACGACCACACTGGGCTCGGGCTCGCCAATGCGCGCTTCGGCGGTTGCGACCTGCTTCGCATTCGCCACCTGCCAGGCGAGCGGCTCCGCCAGCCAATAGCTGTCGGGCAGACGTTTTGCATGCGCTCGGCTTGCACTCGCTCTCCAGCCAAGCGCGGCCGCGAGCTCCTTCTGCCGTCGGTCGACCAATTCGCCGCGGCCATGCTGCTTGTGGCCCAGCCGAAGCCGTTCCTCGGCAGCCTCGAACAAAGTGGTGAGAAGTGTGCGCTTCCATTCGTTCCACACACTGGGTCCGACGGCGCGGATGTCGACCACGGTCAACACGAGGAGCAAGCGCAAGCGCTCCGGGCTCTGCACTTGGTGTACGAAGTCCTCGATCGTCTTGGGATCGGTGAGGTCGCGCTTGAACGCGGTCGACGACAGCAGCAGGTGATAGCGCACCAGCCATGAGACAGTTTCGGTTTCGGCTCCATCAAGTCCTAGCCGGGGGCAGAGCTTCATCGCAATTTCGGCGCCGATCACGCTATGGTCGCCGCCGCGCCCCTTGGCGATGTCGTGCAGCAAGACCGCAACGTAAAGCACCCGGCGTGAGGCGATCTGCTTGAAGATCGCTGTCGAAAGCGGATGATCCTGCTTCAGCTCACCCCGCTCGATCGACGCGAGAAGGCCGATCGCTCGGATCGAATGCTCGTCGACCGTATAATGGTGGTACATGTCGAACTGCATCTGAGCGACGACCCGGCCGAAGTCAGGAACGAAGCGGCCGAACACGCCGGCCTCATTCATCCATCTGAGGACGAGGTCGGGCGAATTCACACAGGTCAGGACCTCCATGAACAAAGCGTTCGCACGCTCGTCCTGACGCACTTTGCGATCGATCAGAACTGCATCGCGGGCCGCAGTGCGCATCGCTGTCGGGTGAATCTCGAGCTGTTCGCGCGCCGCCAGAGCGAACAATTCCAGGAGTCGAACGCGATCAATGCGGAAGAAATCGTCCGAGGGTATTGAAATGCGCCCGCGATCGAGGGTGAATCCGCCAAGCCGCTTTGGACGACGGCGGATCGTTGGAAGAGCAAAGCGGAAGCCCTTTTTGCCTAATTGTTCGTCGAGCTGCGCAAGGAACACGCCAGTCAGGTCGCCGACCGCTTTTGCGTTCCAGAAATAGAATTGCATGAAACGCTCGACCGCAGATTTTCCGGGCCGGTCGGCATAGTGCATGATCTCGGCAATGCGCTTTTGATAGTCGAAGCTCAGCCGTTCCTCCGCCCGGCCCGCGAGAACGTGCAAATGGCATCGCACCGACCAGAAGAAGCGCTCGGCTCGGTCGAAGCGTCGGAACTCAGCGGCGGTGAGGAGTCCCGCACCGACGAGATCGGACGGGCGCTCAACGCCATGCACATATTTGCCAATCCAATAGAGTGTGTGGAGGTCGCGAAGGCCGCCCTTCCCGTCCTTCACATTAGGTTCGACGACGTAGCGGCTGTCGCCCATCTTGATGTGCCGCTCGTCTCGCTCGGCAAGCTTGGCAGCAACGAACTCAGCGGCCGTTCCACCCACCACATCCTTCCGGAAGCGGCGCACGGCGAGATCGAACGTTTTGTCGTCGCCCCACAGCCAGCGTGCTTCGAGGAAGGCCGTGCGAATCGTCATATCCTTCTTCGCGAGCGCGATCAGTTGCGGGATCGAGCGGACCGAATGACCGACCTTCAGCTTCAAATCCCACAACAAATGGAGAAGCGCCTGAGCGGCGCTCTCAATTTTCACGGTGGGCGCCTTGGCCGTGAGGAACATGAGGTCGAGATCGCTGAACGGAGCCATCTCGGCGCGGCCGGTCCCACCAAGGCCTATGAGCGCCAAGCCGCTGTCGAGGGGTTCTTCGAGCACACGCTCAGAGACGAAGTCGTAGGCGAGCCGCACCAACTGGTCGTGAAGGAAGGCGGTCGCTTCGGCTGCCACCCGGCCTCGTCCCGGCTCCTCGACGAGACGGCGGGCGATCTCCTCCCGGCCCGCGTCCAGCGTTTCGCGAAGGATTGCCGAAACCGCGCTATTGAGCTTTTTGCCGCGCGCCAGAGCGCCAATCCGGTCAGCAACAGCGCGCCGGTCGATGATTGCCCGTCGATGCTCGACGTCGAGGAAGCTCATGGCTGTCGTTCTGCAGCAAGCCTCTTTAAGCGATAGAGTTCCTCCAGCGCTTCTCGCGGAGTAAGGCTGTCCGGATCGACTTGGTCGAGCGCCGTGGCGATCGGGTCTGCTTCATGGTCCGGCTCCGCTGCGGCAAACAAAGGAAGGTCCTCCAGTCCGGCGGCAATCCCGCCGGTTGCATCGCGTCCGGCTTCGAGCTTGGCCAGGACCGATCGGGCGCGGGCAACAACGGCCGGCGGCAGGCCGGCGAGCTTGGCGACAGCGATACCGTAGCTGCGATCGGCCGCTCCATTGGCGACCTCGTGAAGCAGTACCAAATCGCCCTTCCACTCACGCGCGCGGACGTGGTGAAGCGACAGCGAATCAAGGCGTCCGGCGAGCCGAGTCAGCTCATGGTAGTGCGTCGCAAAAAGAGTCCGGCACTGGACTTCGTCGTGCATCGCCTCGACCACCGCCCAGGCTATTGCGAGTCCGTCGTAAGTCGAGGTGCCGCGTCCGATCTCATCGAGGATGACGAGGCTTTGGCGCGTGGCCTGTGCGAGAATGGCGGCGGTCTCGACCATTTCGACCATAAAGGTCGAGCGGCCGCGAGCGAGATTGTCGGAGGCGCCCACACGGCTAAACAAGCGGTCGACGACTCCGATCGTCGCACGCCCGGCCGGAACAAAGCTGCCCGACTGAGCGAGCACGGCGATGAGGGCGGTCTGCCTGAGAAAGGTCGATTTGCCGCCCATGTTGGGGCCGGTGATCAGCCACAGCCGGTCGCTCGTATCGATGGCGAGATCGTTGGCGACGAAGCGCTCACCACTTTCCTTGAGCGCAGTCTCGACGACCGGATGCCGCCCGGCCTCGATCTCCAGGCAGGCTTCATCGGTCAACTGTGGACGAACCCATCCCCCTTCCGCCGCGCGCTGAGCGTGGCTTGTCGCAACATCGATCCGTGCGATGGTGTCCGCAGTCGCGGTGATCGTTCTTGCCGACGCAGTGGCGAGCGTGGTCAATTCTTCGGCATGCGCCGCTTCAGCGGCGAGAGCATGAACTCCTGCCTCGATCACTCGGCTCGCTTCCTGATGCAGTTCAGGCGAATTGAAGCGCACCACCCCGGCGAGTGTTTGGCGATGGGCAAAGCCACTGTCTGGAGTCATCAACCGGTCGGCATGCTTGGCCGAAACTTCGACATGGTAGCCGAGCACCGCATTGTGGCGGATCTTCAGCGAGGCGATGCCGGTTGCATCGCGATAGCGGCTTTCGAGCGCGGCGATCGCCCGCCGGCCGTTCGAGGCCGCATCGCGCAATGAATCCAGCGCCGCATCATAGCCCTCCGCGATGTAACCGCCTTTCGAGGCGTCTATGGGCGGCGATTCCACCAGCGCGGCTTTCAATCGATCGACCAATGCGCCGTGTCCACCCAGCAGCGGCAGTAATTCATTGAGCAAGGCTGGCCGATCAGCCTCGAGCTGCAGGTCGTTTCTCATCGCCGTGGCCCCGGCCAGACCGACGCGAAGCGACGCAAGATCGCGCGGACTCCCGCGGCCGGCCGTCAACCTTGCCAACGCTCTGCCGAAATCCGGTAATGTCTTGAGGGCCACCCGGACACGCTCTCGGCGAAGCGCATCCTCGTGGAGCCATGCAACGAGAGAAAGCCGCATTTCGATCGCTGTTCGGTCGGTCAGCGGCGCGGAAATATCCTCGCCCAGCAATCTCCGCCCCGCAGCCGTCTGGCAGCGTTCGATTTCGCCTAGCAGGCTGCCGGCGACTGACCCCGACGCGGACCTTGTCAGCTCTAGGCTCTCGCGAGTCGCCGCGTCGATCGCAATGTGGCTTGCACGCTGGATGCGCCGCGGCGCGTCGAGCAGAATGCCAGCGCTCTTCTGAGTTGCGTCGAGATAGACGAGCAGACCTCCGGCCGCCGCGAGCTCCGCACGCGAGGGCGGGCCCAGCCCGTCGAGCGTCGCCAAGCCGAAACGGTGTTTCAGCGCGCGTTCGCCGGAGAGGCTGTTGAATCCACCCTTCCCGGCGGTCGTTCGGATGCCCGGCGCCGCCGAGTCCGCGATGGTTTCCGCCGGCGACAAGCGAGCGAGTTCCGCTGCAAGTTCGCCGGTTCCGCACGCGACGAGCTCGAACCTGCCGGTCGAAATGTCCGCCGCAGCGATGGCCCATTCGTCGCCCGCCCGCCCGATCGCCGCGAGCCAGTTGGCCGACGCCGATTCGAGCAAATTCTCCTCGGTCAGCGTTCCCGGGGTGACGAGCCGAATGATCGCCCGTTCGACCAAGGCCTTGGAGCCTCGCGCCTTACGTGCTTCGGCAGGGCTTTCGGTCTGCTCGGCGATGGCCACGCGGTGCCCCGCTTTGATCAAACGCGCGAGGTACGACTCAGCAGAATGCGCGGGCACTCCGCACATCGGAATCGGCTCGCCGGCATCTTCGCCGCGCTTCGTCAGAGCGATGTCGAGGCACGCCGAGGCGATCTTCGCATCGTCGAAGAAGAGCTCGAAGAAATCGCCCATGCGATAGAACAGCAGCGCGTCGCCCGCCTCCTCCTTGAGGCGGCGGTATTGGGCCATCATGGGGGTCGGAGCGTCGGCGCGAGCCATGTTCCTAGTCGTAGCGATTCACCCTGCTCCGTGCGACTCTCGATTGACCCACGGGTGACACCTTGCAGGGCGATCCGCTAAGGCGCGGCGCCATGTCCGAAAGCAACGTCAAATATACCGAAGCCGAAGCCCTGGACTTCCACGCGCGCGGCCGGCCTGGGAAGCTCGAAGTCATCGCGTCGAAGCCCATGGCGACACAGCGCGACTTGAGCCTCGCTTATTCGCCCGGAGTCGCCGTTCCCGTACGTGCGATCGCCGAGAACCCGACTTGCGCCTACGATTATACGAGCAAGGGCAATCTCGTCGCCGTGATTTCCAACGGCACCGCGATCCTTGGGCTCGGCAATCTGGGTGCTCTCGCGGCCAAGCCGGTGATGGAGGGCAAGGCCGTGCTGTTTAAGCGCTTCGCCGACGTTGACGCGATCGATGTCGAGGTTGCGACCGATGATTCGCAGCGGTTCATCGATGCCGTTGAACTGCTGGAACCGAGCTTCGGCGGAATCAATCTCGAAGACATTGCGGCGCCCGAATGCTTCATCATCGAGCAGACGCTGAAAGAGCGGATGAACATCCCCGTCTTTCACGACGACCAGCATGGCACCGCGATCATTACGGCGGCAGGATTGATCAACGCCTGCGATCTCACTGGCCGCAAGTTCGGTGATATCCGTGTGGTCGTGAACGGCGCGGGAGCCGCTGCGATCGCCTGCACCGAGCTGATCAAGGCCATGGGGGTCAAAGGCGACCACGTCATCATGTGCGACCGCAAGGGGGTCATTCACAAAGGGCGCACCGACCTCGATCAGTGGAAGTCGGCCCATGCTGTCGACACCGACGCGCGCATGCTGGCCGAGGCGCTCGAAGGCGCGGACGTGTTCCTTGGGCTGTCTGCGGCGAACGTGCTTTCCGCCGAGATGGTGAAGACGATGGCCAAAGATCCGATCATTTTCGCCATGGCCAACCCGGACCCTGAGATTTGGCCGCCGGACGCCATCGCCGCGCGTCCTGACTCGATCATCGCCACCGGTCGTTCCGACTTTCCCAACCAGGTCAACAATGTCCTCGGCTTCCCCTTCATCTTTCGGGGAGCGCTCGACGTTCGCGCGACGGCGATCAATGACGAGATGAAGATCGCCGCAGCGGAAGCACTCGCCGAGCTCGCGCGTGAACCCGTGCCGGAGGAAGTTGCGCATGCCTATGGCGGGCGTTCGCAAAGTTTTGGTCGCGACTACATCATTCCCGCCCCGTTTGACCCACGGCTAATGGAGGTCGTCGCCTCGGCCGTTGCGGAAGCTGCCGTACAGACCGGTGTCGCGCTGAAGCCGATCGCCAATATGGAAGCTTACCGACAGGAGCTGCGCGCGAGGCTTAACCCGACCGTCGCCGTCACCAGCCTCGCCTACGAGGCGGCGCGCGCGAGCCCCAAGCGCGTGCTCTTCGCAGAAGGAGAGGAGCCCAACGTTCTGCGTGCTGCGATTGCATTCAGGGAAGGCGGCTACGGCACCCCCGTGCTCGTCGGCCGGGAGGACGTTTACGACCTCCTCAAGGAAATGGGGGTCGACGACCCCGCCGAATATGAGGTGCTCAACAGCCGCAACTCACCGTTGGTTGGACGCGCGGTCGACTACATTTACCAAAAGCACCAGCGCCACGGCATGCTTCGCCGCGAAATCGAACGCCTGGTCAATCAGGATCGCAACTATTTCGCAGCGGCGATGCTCGCCCTTGGCGAAGCCGATGCGATGATTACGGGCACGACTCGGCCTTTCAGCCAATCGTTGCGTCAGGTTCGGATGGTGATCGACGACGAGCCGGGGGCGACTCCCTTCGGTGTGAACGTGATTGTCAGCCGCAGCCATACCGTGCTCATCGCCGACACGGCCGTCACGGAACGCCCCACAGCGGAGCAGTTCGCAGCGATCGCCATGCGCGCGTCGGCGTTCGCCCGGCGAATGGGGCTGGAGTCGCGTGTCGCCTTCGTCAGCTACACGACGTTCGGCAATCCTCCCGGTGTTCACATCGAGGAGCTGCGCGGGGCGGTGAAGCTGCTCGACGGCTTCCACTGCGACTTCGAATATGAAGGCGAGATGGCGCCGGACGTGGCGCTGAATTTCGACATGCAGCAGCGCTTCTATCCCTTCAGCCGCCTCTCAGGCCCGGCGAACGTGCTGGTGATGCCTGGACTGCAATCGGCGAGTCTTTCGGCCAAGCTTTTGAAGGAGCTCGGCGGCGAAAGCGTGCTCGGTCCTTATATGTTGGGCCTCGAACTGCCGGTGCAGATCGCGCCGATGACGGCGAGTGCATCGGATCTCGTGACTCTGGCTGTGCTCGCGGGCGGCGACGCCCACTCGCGGCATCAGCGCGAAGCGGCCAAAGTTTAGATACGTTCCACGGAGCTAACCGGATCGGCTTCGCGCAGGGCCGCGATAATTGCGTGAAGATGCGCAAGATCGTGCACTTCGATATCCAGATGGAAGGTCTGGAAGCTGCCGTCGCGGTGCACCAGCTGCAGGTTGATGATGTTGGCATGCTTTTGCCCGAGGATCCCCGACATCGTGCCGAGCGCGCCAGGGATGTCACGAAGGATCACGGATAGGCGGGCGGCCCCACCGTCCGAGCCTTCCCCCCAAGCCAGATCGAGCCAATCGGCGTCGACGCCGGTCGCCAGGCTGTCGCAGCCAATGACGTGAACCTCGATCTCCTCGTCCTCGCGGCGAAGGCCGACGATCCGATCACCCGGAATAGGATGGCAGCAGGTCGCGAGATGATAAGCGACTCCTGCCGTAAGGCCCTTGATTGAAATGGCCTTGCGCTGACCGAGGGGGCGCGGAGCGACGTCGGCGCCGGCTGACCCCGGCATCAATGCTTCCATGAGCGAGTCATCGCTCACGCGCTTGCGCGCGATGGCGATCATCAGCTCGTCCTCATTTTCGATCTTGAGTTTCTTGAGCGCGCGCTTTTGCGCTTCCTTGTCGAGTTCGGCCGGAAGCCGGGCGACGATCTCGTCGTAAATCTTGCGTCCGAGCTCGATCGTCTCCTCACGTTCCTTATGACGGACGAAGCGGCGCACCCCGGCGCGCGCCTTGCCCGTCGCCACGAACCGCAGCCACGAAGGCTGCGGGTGCTGGGCTTCGGAGGCGAGGATCTCCACCTGATCACCATTCTCGAGCATGGTGCGGAGCGGGACCACGCGGCCATTCACCTTCGCTCCGACGGTTCGGTCGCCAAGGTCGGTGTGCACCGCATAGGCGAAATCCACGGGGGTCGCGCCCTTCGGCAGCTGTATCAGTTCGCCTTTGGGGGTGAAGGCGAAGATTCGGTCCTGGTACATCGCCATGCGGGTATGCTCGAGCAGCTCCTCGGGGCTTTCCGCATGCTCGAGAATCTCGACGAGGTCGTCGACCCAGGGAACGTGCAGGTCGGCATTGGGCTTCCCTTCCTTGTAGGCCCAGTGGGCGGCAAGGCCGCGCTCCGCCTGTTCGTGCATCTGCCTGTCGCGAATCTGGATCTCGATCCGCATCTTGGAATCGTGGATAACGGAGGTGTGCAGGCTTCGATAGCCGTTGCGCTTGGGTGTCGAGATATAGTCCTTAAACCGGCCCGGAACCATCGGCCATCGGCCGTGAATGAGCCCGAGCGCGCGATAGCCCTCGCCGACGTCCTTCACGATGATCCTGAAGGCCATGACGTCGGACAATTGCTCGAAACTGATGTGCCGCTCGGCCATCTTCTTCCAGATGGAATAGGGATGCTTCTGGCGGCCGATGACCTCCGCTTCCAGGCCGTTGTCGGCGAGGTAAAGCTGAAGTCCAAGTCCGATCCGGTTGACAAGGTCGCCGCCCTGTTCGTGGAGTTGCTGCAGCCGCCGCGTGATCGAGGCATAGGCATCCGGCTCGAGTTCTTTGAACGCGAGCGTCTGCATCTCGTTCATCATCTCGTACATGCCGATGCGCTCAGCGAGCGGCGCGTAGATATCCATCGTCTCGCGCGCGATTCGATGGCGCTTCTCTTCCGACGGAATGTGATGAAGGGTGCGCATATTGTGCAGCCGGTCGGCGAGCTTGACGAGCAGGACCCGGATGTCGTCGCTCAAAGCCAGCAGGAACTTGCGCAAATTTTCGGCGGCCCGTTCGTTTTCCGACTGCGCTTCGATCTTGCTGAGCTTGGTGACGCCATCGACGAGCCGGGCGACATCGCCTCCGAACAGCTTCTCAATCTCTTCCGGAGTTGCGAGTGTATCCTCGATCGTATCGTGCAGAATCGCGGTCGCGATGGTTTGGTCGTCGAGCTTGAGATCGGTGAGTATTCCGGCAACCTCGATCGGGTGGCTGAAATAAGGATCGCCCGACGCGCGTAGCTGCGACCCATGCGCCTTCATCGAAAAGACATAGGCGCGATTGATCAGCCCCTCGTCCGCATCGGGATCGTAGGAGCGGACCTTCTCGATCAACTCATACTGTCTCAGCACGGGCCTAAGATGGGGGGAGGCGGCGCTTTTGTGCAAGCGCGAAAGGAGCGGGCCGCGCAAGGGGAGTGCGAGTGCGGCCCGGGAAATCGATTATTGAGCTGCGAGACTCGAGGCCTTAGAAGCCTTCGCCGAGGCATTGCAGCGGTCGAGTTCGGCCGCACTGACAGCCAGGCCGTCAACAATGAAACTGTCGACTCGGCCCGCGCGCTTCGCGAGCGACTGACAAAGAATGAGAGGGCGGCTCTCGTCAGTCGTGCCCTGACACGCGGCCGGACCGCATTTCCAGACGATGTCGCGGGCGATAATCCGCCCTGAAGCAGGCACTGCGAGTTTTGCCGAATATGTCGCCGCACTTGCGGGCAGAGCGGCTGAAAGGACGAGCACGGGGCGAAGCATCGCGGGCCTCCTGTTTTTCGTTGCGAATTGAAACTGGATAGCGCAATAAGTTGCAAGATGCAACTATTCTTTGGAACCCTCTTGTGCTTTCATGAGCTTTGCTAGGGGAGAAATGCGGCCAATGGCGGCAGATAGGGTCACGTCGCGTATCGATGCCTTCAAAGAGGCGGCCCTATCGTGTCCCATTCCCGCCGCCGTCGAGCTGATCGGCGAGAAATGGGCGTTCCTGATTCTTCGGGGCGCATTCAATGGCCTTCGCCATTTCGAGGAGTTTCAGGCGGGTCTCGATATCGCCCGCAACATCTTGTCGGACCGTCTGGCGAAGCTGGTGGCGGGAGGAATCCTGACGCGCTCGTCAGACCCGACCGACCGGCGCAAGGTGATCTACTCGCTAACCCCTAAGGGCGAGGGTCTGCTGCCTGTCGTATTGGCGCTACGCCAATGGGGTGAGGAATGGGGTCACGGCAAGCAGAGCGTGATTCTCGCTGACCGCCGAGACGGCAAGCCGGTCCGCAAAATCTGCGTCCAGGCGCATGACGGTCGCGAGCTAGGGCTTGGCGACCTCATGTGGATCAATCGCGAAGGCGTTCCAACTCCGGTCACTGCCGTTCGAAGGGCGGCGGAGTAGGCTTACTCGTAATCTCCGCCTGAAGGAGTCGGTCGCGGCGGGGCAGCAGCGGTCAGTCGAAGCGCCTCGGCGGCATCGCTGAGCGATGCCAGCTCTTCGGTCTCGTCCTCCTCGTCGACACGGACCTTCTGCAGGTTCGTGACAATCAATTCTTCGAGCTCTTTCGGCTTAACCGTCTGCTCGGCGATCTCACGGAGGGCGACGACGGGGTTCTTGTCCCGGTCACGGTCGATCGTGAGGTCGGCGCCGCCAGAAATCTGGCGAGCGCGCTGGGCGGCGAACAGGACCAGATCGAACCTGTTCGAAACCTTGTCTACGCAGTCTTCAACCGTAACGCGAGCCATTCGTCGCTCCGCAAATGCTATTCCGAAGTGGGAATATGGGTTGTCAGGAAGGCGGCGCCAATAGCTTGCGGACGCTCGAAAAGTCAAGGAAAGCGGATGGGATGGCGGACGCTGCTGCCCAATCGCTGACTACAGCCGAGATCCGCGCCGAGATCGCCGGAAACACGCTCGAGCTGATCGAGACCGGCGAGGGACGATTTCACGCCTTGCTTGAGCTGATCACCGCGGCAGAGCGCAGCATCAAGATGCTGATGTACATGTTCAATCCCGACCATATTGGCGAAGCCATAAGGGATGCTTTGGTGGAAGCCGCCCAGCGCGGGGTTCAGGTCAAGCTCCTTATCGACGGATTCGGCTCGTCCGCCCCGCCCAAATTCTTCGCTGAACTCGATCAGAAGGGCGGGGAGCTTTGCGTATTCAATCCGCGGTTCGGAAGCCGCTATTTACTCCGCAACCACCAAAAGCTCGTCGTCGTCGACGACCGCGTTGCCATCATCGGAGGGGCAAACGTCGACGACACTTACATGACCGACCGTGGTGCGAAGCATTGGCGCGATTTGTGGCTGAGGATCGAGGGCCCCGAGGTTGCAATGCCGAGTCGCTACTTCGATATGGTTTTTCGCTGGTCGAAGCGGGAAAAAGCGAAGCTCCGGTCGCTTCGGCGACTGGTCGGCGAGTTTAGCGAATGGCGAGGCCCACTGCAGTGGAAATTCAGCGGGCCGTTGAGCATGCGAAACAGCTGGTGGAGGAGCATCGGACGCGACTTGAAGGGCGCAAGCACGCTCGACATGATCTTCGCCTACTTCGCTCCCCCGGGCGCGATGCTTCGGCGCATCGGCCGAGTCGGTTATCACGGTCGGGCGCGGGTGCTCACTGCCGCCAGGTCAGACAATAATGCGACGATCGCGGCCGCTCGGCACAGCTACAGCCGTCTCATTCGGCGGCATGTGCAAATGTACGAATATCAGGTGGCGAAGCTCCACACCAAACTCGCGATCGTGGACGACATCGTGCACATCGGATCGGCCAATTTCGATTTCCGGAGCCTGTACATCAATCTCGAGATCATGCTTCGGATCAAGGATCCGGCGTTCGCATCGGCCATGCGCGCTTACTTCGAGCGCGAGCTTCAAGATTCGAAATGGATCTCTCCCGCACTCCACCATCGGCGAGCGAACATGTGGCGGCAAATCAAATGGGCCATTTCGCATTTTCTGGTGACGACGATGGACTACACCGTCACTCGGCGTTTGAACTTCCGTACTGAACGTTAGCTATTGGCGCCGTCCTTATACGCCCAGAAAAGGGTCGCGGGCGGCACGTTGATCC